>JALYMZ010000052.1 GCA_030773435.1 Actinomycetota bacterium
TGAGTCGCAGGTTCGAGTCCTGCCGGGGGCACCCGGCTGATCGGACGACGCCGACACGTGAGACATGCCTGGCGACGAGCGCGGAGCTCCTGGGACCCTACGGCGCACCCGCACAGTTCCCGATCCCTCTCCTGTTCGATCGTTTCACCACCCAGCCGAGGAACCGTGTGAGAGGATCTTCCTACTCGGCCGTCCGATCCCTGTGCGAGACGGCCATAGGCAGCAAACAAGAAGGGGCATGCGGGTGACGGGAACGCGCGCCGGCCTTGTGCTCGGACTGCTGTTCGCGATCGTCCTGACCGCCGGATCCTCGGTCGGGAGTGACGCTGCATCGTCGCCGGATCTGCAACCGGTCCGGTACTCGACAGTCGAGGAAGTAGCCGGTCCCACGGTCGTGGCGGTGGGTGATATCGCCTGTCCCCCCGGCGAACCGGTGACCGAGGACCGCTGCCGCCATGGCGACACGGCGTCGCTCGCGCAGTCCTACACACCCGATGTGGTCGTAGGGCTTGGCGACCTGCAGTACGAGAGTGGGGCGCTCAGCGACTTCGAGGCTTCGTACGACCTCTCCTGGGGTGCGCTCAAATCAGTCACCAAACCCGTCCCCGGCAACCACGAGTACCGGACAGCGGACGCCGCCGGGTACTACGCCTACTTCGACGATCAGTCCCCTGGTCACCCTGGCTACTACGCCTTCAACGTGGCGAACTGGCGCATCTACGCCCTGAACAGCAACTGCGCCAAAGTCAACTGCGAGCGGCAAGTCCGGTGGCTCAACCGGAACATGACGGCCAACCCCCGCCGATGCTCCGCCATCATGTCTCACCACCCTCGGTTCTCTTCCGGCGGTGAACACGGGAGCTCCACGGTCGTCAAACCCTTCTGGCGGATCGCAGTCAAGCACCGTGCCGACATAGCGCTGGGCGGCCACGACCACGACTATGAACGGTTCCGCAAGATGGACGCGGCCGGGGAGCCTTCCCCGTCCGGCATGGTCTCCTTCGTGTCCGGCGCCGGTGGTAAGAGCCTCTACGAGTTCGGGACGCCTCTCCCCGGTTCACTGGCGCGGGACAACCATGCTCCGGGTGTTCTGGCTCTGGTGCTGGGCAAGCGCCGGTACTCCTTCGAATATCGGACCATCGACGGGCAGCTGGTGGACTCGGGGATCCGGCGCTGCGTCTAGACGCTGCCGACCGGCGCGGTTCCACGTCGGAACCGGGGTCAGGCCCCCTCACTCCGGCGGGTCCGGGCGAGCACGCCGCGTACCGCATCCTCCGACCGTCCTAGCACGGTCGTCCCGTCGTCCGCGGTGATGATCGGTCGCTGGATGAGCACCGGATGGGCAATCATCAACTCTATCCAGCGTCCGCGTTCGTGCGGCAGCTCCGACAGCCCCAGTTCCTCGGCCAGTGGTTCGTTGATCCGCGCCACGTCCCAAGGGTCCAGGCCGAGCCGGCGGAGTATGCCGTCCAGCTCGTCCGCGGTGGGCGGGTCGTCGAGGTAACGGCGCACGGTGTAGGTCGCTCCTGCCTCATCCAGCAGCTGGGTAGCTGCCTGACACTTCGAGCACGACGGGTTGACCCAGATCTCCACGCGAGCCCTCCTCGTTCCGACGGTCGACCCCCGCGCCGCGTGGTTGCTCGGTGAGCGACCCAGCGTTGCTCGGCGAGTGACCACCCGGCTCCCGGTTTGTCCGGTTCCGCCGGTCGTTCACCGAGCAACGCGACACGGGGGCACAGCCAAGCCCAGGCCGGTAACTGTCTAATGCTGCACCGGGCCGGTGCCGAGCAGGTCGTCGTACTCACCGGGCAGCTGGTTGGCGATCTGGTTGAACTCGCCGCCCGTGAGACTGTTCTTCAACGCGGCCAGCACCGCACGTGCGTGCCGGCGAGCCTCGTCGACAGTGCAGTCTCCCGGCTCCTCCTCGGCGACCCGGCGATAGAACTCGTCGACCCCGAACCGCTCCCCGGCACCTTCGGCGGGCAGTTCCTCCGCCAGCGACGCAGGCAGCTGCGCGGCCAGGTCCTTGGTCTCGCCTCCGGCCAGCCGCTGGCCCAGCACGCGCAGCGTGGCCCGAATCGCCCGCTCGGCGTCGTCGGGCGTGGAAATGCGGCCGGTGTCCTGGACGGCGCTGACGATCTGTGACTCCTGCATCACGCTCACTCCCTCGGGTGTCCCGTGACGTGGCCAGCAAGACTCGGCTAGTCGATGTCCCGGCCCCCCTGCCCCGCGGGTGGCGACGGCGCGCCGCCACCTGGCGCGGACGGCGGGCCCGCGCTGCTC
>JALYMZ010000053.1 GCA_030773435.1 Actinomycetota bacterium
GCCTCGTCCGGCGAATCGGCGGAGACGGCCGTGGTCGGGCCGAGCGGCACGGCGAGGGCCGCGCCGTACCGGCGCTGGATGGCGGCACGGGCGCGCCGCGCGCGGTACTCGTCACCTGCCGGGTGCACCACCGCGTCCGCGCGTGCCTGCACGGCGATGTGGCCTGCGCGCACTCCCCGACGTGCGCGGACGGCGATCTCGGCGACGTCGGCCCAGAGCAGGCCGTGCCACTCCGCACCGAACCGCACCCGCACACCGGTCTCGTCCGCGACCAGGAGCGGGGTGCGTGCGTCCGCCCACTGGACCAGGTTGGCCACGGCGAGGACGGCCAGCGCCAGCCCGACCAGCCAGGGGCCGAGCCCACCCTGGTCGGCGGCACGCCACATGTACGTCCCGGCCAGCGCGGCGGCACCGATGCCGAGAACCGCGAACACGGCGCCGCGCCGGCGCACGACCACCGGCTCGGGACTGTGGTGCTCGGTCATCCGTCCCCCTGCAAGGATGCGAGGACCTGGTCGAGGTCGTCGGGCTTGATCAGGACGTCGCGGGCCTTGGAGCCCTCGCTGGGGCCGACCACCCCGCGGCTCTCGAGGATGTCCATGAGCCGGCCGGCCTTCGCGAAGCCGACCCGAAGCTTGCGCTGCAGCATCGACGTCGAGCCGAACTGGGTCGAGACCACCAGCTCGACCGCCTGGCAGACCAGGTCCAGGTCGTCGCCGATGTCGTCGTCGAGGTCCCGCCTGCTCTGCTGTCCGGCGGTGACGTCGTCGCGGTACGTCGGGGTGAGCTGGTCCTTGCAGTGCCGCACGACCTGGCGGATCTCCGGCTCGGTGACCCAGGCCCCCTGGATCCGCATCGGCTTGCTCGCGCCCATCGGCAAGAACAGCGCGTCGCCCTGGCCGACCAGCTTCTCCGCCCCCGGCTGGTCCAGGATGACCCGGCTGTCGGCCAGCGACGAGGTGGCGAACGCCAGTCGGCTCGGCACGTTCGCCTTGATCAGGCCGGTCACGACGTCTACCGACGGCCGCTGCGTGGCCAGCACGAGATGGATCCCGGCCGCCCGGGCCAGCTGGGTGATGCGGACCACGGAGTCCTCGACGTCACGCGGCGCGACCATCATGAGGTCGGCGAGCTCGTCGACGACGACGAGCAGGTACGGGTAGGGAGCCAGCGCCCGCTCGCTGCCCGGCGGAGGCTGGACCTTGCCGCCCCGCACCGCCTTGTTGAAGTCGTCGACGTGGCGGAAGCCGAAGGCGGCGAGGTCGTCGTAGCGCAGATCCATCTCCCGCACCACCCAGCCCAGCGCCTCGGCCGCCTTCTTCGGGTTGGTGATGATCGGGGTGATCAGGTGCGGGATCCCCTCGTACGCCGTGAGCTCGACCCGCTTGGGGTCGATGAGCACCATGCGGACTTCGTCCGGCGTGGCCCGTATCAGCAGCGACGCGATGACGGAGTTGATGAAGCTGGACTTGCCGGAGCCGGTGGCGCCGGCGACCAGCAGATGCGGCATCTTGGCCAGGTTCGCGACGACGAAGCCGCCCTCGACGTCCTTGCCGAGACCGACCACCATCGGGTGGTGGTCGCCGCGGGCGGGTCCGGAGCGCAGCACGTCGCCGAGGCTGACGATCTCCTTGTCGGTGTTCGGGATCTCGATGCCGATCGCGGACTTGCCGGGGATCGGCGACAAGATGCGCACGTCGGCGCTGGCGACGGCGTACGCGATGTTCCGGCCGAGCGCGGTGACCTTCTCCACCTTGACCGCCGGCCCCAGCTCCACCTCGTAGCGGGTGACGGTCGGGCCGCGGGTGTAGCCGGTGACCTGCGCGTCGATGTCGAACTGCTCGAGCACCTCGGTCAGCCGCTCGACGACCGCGTCGGAGGCCTTGGAGCGGGGCTTGTGCACGCTGCCGGGCCGCAGCACGTCGTTGCCGGGGAGCGTGTACGCGATGTCGCCGGACAGGCTGAGCTGCTCCACCCGCTGCGGCAGCGGCGTGTGCGGCGGTGGTTCCACGGTGCCCTGGGTCGGTTCGGCGTAACGGTCGCGGGACGCGACGTCGCCTCCGTCCGGCGCAGCTGCGGCCGGCTGCCCGCGGCGGGACGGCTCCCGCCCCTCGAGCACAGGGCTGTCGTAAGGCCGCTCCGCGGACTCGTCGTCAGGGTCCGCGCCAGCGCGGCGGCGGGCTCGTGGGGGTTTGGCCGGACGCGGCTGAGCGGCGGCCTCCTCGCCGGCCTGCTCACGGTGGCGGCGGCGCAGCAGCGTGTCCCGGGCCGTGCGCACCCGGTCGGGGATCGCGTGCACGGGGGTGCCGGTGACGACGAGTACGCCGAAGGCGGTCAGCAGCACGAGCAGCGGCACGGCGACGAACGTCGTACGGAACAGGTCGGCGAGCAGCGACGACACCACGTAGCCGATCGCGCCGCCGGCCCCGCGCATCGCCGCCGGCTCGGCGGGCCGGGGCAGGCCGTG
>JALYMZ010000054.1 GCA_030773435.1 Actinomycetota bacterium
GGCAAGTTCCTCAACCAGTACGACGCCAAGGACACCGGCGACGCGACGCCGGGCTGGGACAGCTGGAATGCCACCGCTCGACGGATTTACAACTACAACGACTTCGCGGTGAACCACAACGGGTCCCTTCGGTCCTACCACGCCTACCAGACCGATTTCTTCGGCGCGCTGGGCAGGCAGAAGATCCGTGACGTCGCTGGCAGGAGTCAGCCGTTCTTCCTCTGGCAGTCGTTCGTGGCTCCGCACACCACCTGCTGCTGGACCCCGCCGGTCCCGGCGAAGCGGCACGCCACGATGTTCCCGAGCGCCCTGCCGCCGTCATTGTCGGACCCGTCGTACAATGAAGCCGACGTGGCGGACAAGCCGTCGTTCGTCCGCAAGCTGTCCCCACTGAGCAGCCGCGAGACCAAGCGCATCGTCCGCCTACACCGCGAACGGATACGGTCGCTGCAGGCGGTGGACGAGCAGATCGGACGGACGGTCCGAACGCTCGCTCGGCTCGGCGAGCTCGACAACACCCTCATCATCTTCACGTCGGACAACGGCTTCCTGCTCGGTGAGCACCGCTATTCAGGAAAAGTCCTCGCCTACGAGCCGGCGGTACGAGTCCCGCTGCTGATGCGCGGCCCGAACATTCCCGCCGGCGCGGTCAGCGACGAGGTGGCGACCACGGTCGACATCGCTCCGACGATCGCGGCGGCGGCGGGCGCGACCCCCACTATCACCGTCGACGGTCAGAACCTGCTGCCGGTGGCTGCTGGCAGCGCTGGCACCCGCGGCAACGTGCTGATCCAGGCCGGCCCGCGCACCGACGCCGACGAGCCCTTTGGATGGTTCTACCGCGGCGTACGAACCTTTCGCTACACCTACGCCTACTACCCCCGCACTGGGGAGCGAGAGCTGTACGACCGCAAGCTCGACCCGCACCAGCTCGAGAGCGTGGCGGACGACCAGCGCTACCGCGAGGTCGAAAGCGCGCTGCACCAGCGGATGCTGCAGCTGAAGGACTGCAAGGGGACGCAGTGCCAGGCCTCGTTCCCGCCGCTGCCGGCACCCGGCTGAGCGGCGCCTTCCGCGGCACCGGCATGAGGTTCGGTCGCGGCCGGCGCGGTCGCGAGCCGCCACGCCGACGTCATGGCCGACACCCCGGTGACGAGGCGGCGGCTCAGTCGCGCTGCCTCGACCGGCGGGTCTCGCGGTCGTTCGCCTTTTGGATCGCGTCCACCAGCTCGCTCTTGTCCATCGTCGAGCGCCCACGGATGTCGAGCCGGCGAGCCACCTCCTGCAGGTGCTTCTTGGAGGAGTTGGCGTCCACGCCGCCGGCGGTCTGGCGGTCGGTGTCGACGCCGCCCTCGGCCTGACGGTCAGACGGCCCCTTGTGGTCCTTCTGTTCCCAGTGGTCGCCGACCTTCTCGTGGGTGTGCTTCAGCGCTGAGTAGGCCACGCGGTGCGCGCGCTCGCCCTCGCCGTACTGCTCGGCCGCCGAGTCGTGCGCCTTGGCGAACGTGCGCTGCGCCTTCGCGCCGGAGCGCTGCAGCGTGCTCGGCAGCTCCTCCTGGTTGGGTTTACCCTTCTTGGACGTCTTGGGCACCGGGGTCATCCTCCTCCACTGGGTTGCGACCTAAGTGTTGCGCCGAGTCTCGAGCGTCTCCCGCGCCTTCTCACCGCCGTGGCGGCTCACCGGCTTTTGGGGGCCATGTCGACCCTCTCCCTCGTGTAGTCCGGCGCCGCGCAGGGCACGCGAACTCCAGGTTCCCCATTGCGAGAGGAGCATTACCGTGTCGGGGAAGAACAAGACGACGACTGACCACGACGAGATCCGACGGTGGGCCGAGGACCGCGGCGGCCAGCCGGCGACCGTCAAGGACACCGGCCGCGGCGGTGAGCACGCCGGACTGCTGCGCATCGACTTCCCCGGGACCGGCGCCGACGAGTCACTCGAGCACATCTCCTGGGACGAGTTCTTCGGCAAGTTCGAGGAGTCGGGGTTGGCGCTGGTGTACCAGGAGGAGACGGCCGACGGACAGACCAGCCGGTTCAACAAACTGGTCAGCCGGTAGTCGGACCGTCCTGTCGGGCGTCCGGCGTCGCGCGGTCACGGGTGCAGCAGGACCTTGACCACGCCCTCCTGCTTCTTCTGGAAGGCCTCGTAGGCGCGTGGCGCCTCGTCGAGCGGCATGTGGTGGGTCGCGAACCCCTCCGTGCCCAGCGGGTCCTCGTCGGTGAGTAGCGGCATGATGTCGTCGACCCAGCGCTTGACGTTTGCCTGCCCCATCCGCAGCTGCACCTGCTTGTCGAACAGGGTCAGCATCGGCAGCGGGTCGGCCATGCCGCCGTACAAGCCGGAGACGGACACCGTGCCGCCACGGCGGACGATGTCGATGGCCGAGTACAACGCGTGCAGCCGGTCGACGCCGGCCTTCTGCATCATCCGGGCGGCGAGCGGGTCCGGCAGCAGCCCGGCCATCTGCTGCGCCAGCTTGCCGGCCGGGGAGCCGTGCGCCTCCATGCCCACCGCGTCGATGACCGCGTCGGGTCCGCGCCCGTCGGTGCGGTCGCGGACCACGTCGGTGAGCTTCTTGCCGTGCTCGTTGAGGTCCAGGGTCTCCACGCCGCGGGCGCGGGCGCGCTCCAGCCGCTCCGGCACCAGGTCGACGCCGATCACCCGGCCGGCGCCCCGGTGCAGGGCGATCCGTGCGCACATGTCCCCGATCGGTCCGAGGCCGAGGACGACCAGCGTGCCGCCGGGCGGCACAGCGGCGTACTCGACCGCCTGCCAGGCGGTGGGGAGAACGTCGGAGAGGTAGACGAACCGCTCGTCGGGCGGCCCCTGCGGGACCTTGATCGGCAACGTGTTCCCGAACGGCACCCGCAGCAGCTCGGCCTGTCCGCCCGGGACCTGGCCGTAGAGCTTGGTGTAGCCGAACAATGCGGCTGCGGTGCCGCGGTCACGGACCTGAGTCGTCTCGCACTGCGAGTGCAGCCCCTGCCCGCACATGAAGCAGGTGCCGCAGGACACGTTGAACGGGATGACCACCCGATCGCCGGGCTGCACCTGCGTGACCTCGCTGCCGACCTCCTGGACCACACCCATCGGCTCGTGGCCGAGGATGTCGCCCTGGTCGAGGAACGGCCCGAGGATGTCGTACAGGTGCAGGTCGGAGCCACAGATCCCGGTCGAGGTGATGCCGACGATGACGTCGGTCGGCTCCTGGATCGTCGGGTCGGGGACCGTGTCGACCCGCACGTCACGCTTGCCGTGCCAGGTGAGTGCTCGCATGAGGTCAGTCCTCCAGACTGCTGCCTCCTGGGTCCGCCAGTGGAACCAGGTGGATCTTCGCCGTACCCACCGCCAGGTGGTGGCTAACGCCTGACATCCCCCGACGCTATGCCTTTCGGCCGCGGGGTGCAGGCTGCGGCCGGCACGGGATGAGACGATCAGCGCGTGGCCCAGGCGCAGCAGCCGGATCCCGCCGTCGTCGAGGCCGTCCGGGCGGTGCGCGACCGCTTCGGGGCGCAGGGCCTGCGTGACCTCGTGGCCCTCGCTCAGCGTGAGCTGGCGGCGGCCGAGGCGGTACTCGCGGAGCTGGGTGACGACGCCTCCTGACCAGGGTCGCCGGCCGGTCCGGCGGCGCGCACCCGCGCGACCTCCTCCATCGCCGAACGCAGGTCCGCCAGCCACGCCTCGCTGTGCCGGTTGACGAGCCGTACGCACCAGGCGAGGGCGTCGCTGCGTGACCTGGCCACACCCGCATCGACGAGGGTGTCCAGCACGATCCGCTCCGGCTGCCGCAGCCGTGTCATGACCGGCGCGGACAGGTTCGTGAATACGGTGCGGGTCTGCCCGCAGCGGGCGCCCCACGCGACCTTGCGTCCGGTGAGGTGCTCGAGCTTTCGGGCGATGTCGATTCGTCGGTCCCGGGTGTCCGCGCGAAACCGTGCGATGCGGCCGGACTCCGCAGCGGCGCGCTCGGCCGGCGACGCTTTGGCGTCCACCGGCGGTTCGCTCAGCGGCCCGACGACGAGGACCTCGTCGCGGTCCACAGTCACTTCTGGCTGTCCGGCGTACCAGTCGGCCGGCATGCGGGCCTGGAGCCAGCTCAGCCACTGCTGGTGCGTTGGGTCGGGAGTTGCAGCCATGCAACGACAGTTACACTATTACGCGCTGCTCGACAAGTTGGTCGCCTGCCCGAGATCTCGGGCAGGGGAAAATAGAGCCAGCCCGCGATTCCCGAGGTGGCTTCCGTCCGTCGCTTGGAAACGTCGCCTCGACATAGCAGGGGAAGGGGTCGAGACCTGCGACGGCGTCGGCTCGAGACGGGTGACGGCGTCGCCCGGGACGAGTGACGGGCGACGGCCGCGGCCGGCGTGGCAGCATGACAGGATGGCCGTACCGGGCAGACGGACCGCGGCGCCGTCCGGCGCGCCACCAGGGCTCGCGCAGACGGAGCTCTTCGCCGTCGACGCCTACCGTCGCGACTTCGACACCGCCGTGGTGGAGGTCGACCCCGGGCAGCGTCGGGTGGCGCTGGCGCGCACCGCGTTCTATCCCGGTGGCGGTGGACAGCCGCACGACGTCGGGGAGCTGAACTGGAGCGACGGCCGCGCGCCGGTGCTGAAGGTCAAGCGCGAGGCCGGTCGCATCTGGCACTGGCTGGACGCCGACGCGCTCCCGCCGGTTGGAGCGGAGGTACTCGGCGAGCTCGACTGGCCCCGGCGGCACCTGACCATGCGCACGCACACCGCGCTGCACGTGCTCTGTGGGGTGATCTGGACCGAGTTCGCCGTCGGCGTCAGCGGCGGCAGCATGGAGCCGGGCAAGGGCCGGCTGGACTTTCCCCTCCCGACCATGTCCGCCGACCTCGGCCGCCGGGTGGAGCGGCGCGTCAACGAGGAGATCGGACGCGCCCGGCAGGTGCTCGTCGACTTCCTCGGCCGCGACGTCGCCCACGGTGACCCGGCGTTGATCCGCACGGCCGTCCACCTCGTGCCGCGTGAGGTCGACCCGCTGCGGGTCGTCGACATCGTCGGCCTGGACAAGCAGGCGGACGGCGGCACGCATGTAGCCAACACCGCCGACATCGGCCGGGTCGTCGTCAGCGGCACCGAGTCCAAGGGCAAGGGCAACAAGCGGATCCGCATCGAGATCCGCGACGGCCAGGGGTGAGCGGCCGTCGCCGGCGGGTGCGGGCCGTCAGGTCAGTCGCCAGTCGACCGGCGCGCCGCCCTGCTCCGCCAGCAGTGCGTTGACCCGGCTGAAGGGCCGGGACCCGAAGAACCCGCGCGTCGCCGACAGCGGGCTGGGATGGGCCGACTCCACGTACGGGACCTCTCCGAGCAGCGGCTTGAGGGTCTGCGCGTCGCGCCCCCACAACAGCGCGACCAGCGGCCCACCACGCCGTACCAGCGCGCGGATGGCCTGTTCGGTGACCCGCTCCCAGCCGCGCCCGCGGTGGCTGCCGGCCCGCCCCGGCTGCACGGTCAGCACGCGGTTCAGCAACAGCACGCCCTGTCGGGTCCAGGCCGTGAGGTCACCGTCGGCTGGTGGCGGGTGGCCGAGGTCGTCGTGCAGCTCCCGAAGGATGTTGAGCAGGCTCTGCGGCAGCGGTCGTACGTCGGGGGCCACCGAGAAGGACAGCCCGACGGCGTGGCCGGGTGTCGGGTACGGGTCCTGGCCGACGACGAGCACCTTCACGTCGGCCAACGGCTGCCCGAAGGCCCGGAGCACGTGCTCGCCGGCGGGCAGGTAGGTGCGCCCGGCGGCCAGCTCGGCGCGCAGGAAGTCACCCATGGCCGTGATCGTCGGCACCGCAGGCGCCAGGGCCTCGGCCCAGTCGGGCGCGACCAGCGACGACAGCGGCTGGCGGCTCACCCGGCTCACCCTAGAGGCGCGGACCCGACTCTAAGGTCGAGGTCATGGTGTTCGACGCAGGTCCCGTGCCGGTCCAGCTACGCGAGGTCGGTGCCGACGAGGTGTCCGTACTGCAGGAGCTCATCGAGGCCGATCCCGGCTACACCGAGCGGATCACCGGCCACCCACCGGGCGCCTCCGACGCGCTGAGCCTGCTGATGATGCGTCCCGAGGGCGTGACCGAGGACGCCAAGCTGGTCCTCGGCGCCTGGGACGGCGCCGCCTTGGTCGGCGTCGTCGACCTGGTGCGCGGCTATCCCGACAGCAGGTGCGCGTTCGTCGGGCTGTTGCAGGTGCGCTGGGAGCTGCAGCGCGGGGGAGTCGGCCGGGCCGTGTGGGCCGCTGCGGAGTCGTGGCTGCGCCGCGCCTGGCCCGAGGTCGAGCGGGTGCGTCTCGCCGTCGTCGACACCAACGAGGTACCCGCCGCCCGGTTCTGGGCCGCGGTCGGTTTCCGCCCGACCGGTGAGTACCGCCCGTACCGCTACGACAAGCTTGCGTCGACCACCCGGTTCTGGGAGAAACCGCTGTAGCAGGCCCGGCTACCGCGGCGCCTCCTCGGTAAGCGACTCCAGGAACGCCGCCGCCCAGGCGTCGATGTCGTGGTCGAGGAGGTAGCGGCGCATCGCCCGCATGCGTCGGGTCAGGTCCCGCGGGTCGGCGTGCAGCGCGGTGAGCAGCGACTCCTTCAACCCGTTGATGTCGTAGGGGTTGACCAGGAACGCCTGCCTCAGCTCGGCGGCCGCTCCGGCGAACTCGCTGAGCAGCAACGCGCCGTGGTCGTCGTAGCGACAGGCGACGTACTCCTTGGCCACGAGGTTCATGCCGTCGCGCAACGGCGTCACCACCATGACGTCGGCGGCGCGGAACAGCGCGGCCATCTCGTCACGGGAGAAGGACGTGTGCATGTAGTTGATCGCCGGTGTGCCGATCCGGGCGTGGTCGCCGTTGATGCGGCCGACCAGGCGGTCGATGTCGTCGCGCAGCCGCCGGTACTGCTCCACCCGCTCTCGCGACGGGGTGGCCACCTGGATGAAGACGGCGTCGTCGACGCTGACCTGCCGGTCGCGGAGCAGCTCGCCGAACGCCCGCAGCCGCTGCCGAATGCCCTTGGTGTAGTCGAGCCGGTCGACGCCGAGCAGCACGTGCCGGGGGTGGCCCACCTCGTCACGGATCTCCTTGGCGCGGGCCTTGGTCTGCGCGGAGCGGGCCAGCGACTCCAGGCCCTCCGTATCGATCGAGATCGGGAACGCCCGCGCCCGCACCACCCGTCCATCAGACAGGTGTACGGCGTCGCGGTGGGTCTTGTGCCCGACCAGGCCGCGGACCAGCCGGACGAAGTTGGCGGCGGCCCCCGGCACCTGGAACCCGACCAGGTCGGCACCGAGCAGCCCCTCGACGATCTGGCGCCGCCACGGCATCCGCTGGAACAGTTCGGTCGGTGGGAACGGGATGTGCAGGAAGAAACCGATGCACAGGTCCGGTCGCAGGTCGCGCAGCATCGCCGGGACCAGCTGCAGCTGGTAGTCGTGCACCCACACCACCGCGTCCTCGGCGGCGACCTCGGCGGCCCGCTCGGCGAAGGACCGGTTCACCCGGACGTACGACTCCCACCACTCCCGGTGGAACTCCGGCGCCACGATGACGTCGTGGTACAGCGGCCACAACGTGGCGTTGGAGAACCCCTCGTAGTACTCCTCGACGTCGGCGTCCGACAGCCTGATCGGGACCAGCGAGAGCCCGCCCTGCTCGAACGGACCGCTGTCGTCCACCGGACCACCGGGCCAGCCGATCCAGGCGCCGTGGTGCCGGCGCAGCACCGGCTCCAGCGCGGTGACCAGCCCTCCCGGCGACCGGCGCCAGCTGGTCGTCCCGTCGGGCTCGGTGTGGCGGTCGACCGGCAGCCGGTTGGCGACCACCACCATCGAGCTGGGCGCGGTCCTGCTCCTCGGCACCTGCGTCGACCTCCTCACCCGCACTCGCCTCCGACCCTATTGCGCGCGGCGCCCGGCGCGCACCCCCCGGCTGTGCCGCCGGCAGTACGACATCACGGCGCGCCGCGCCGGTTGAATGACACCGGTGTTGTTCGCTGCGTACGATGACGGGGCGAGCGAGCTGACCAGGGGAGTCGACGCGATGAATGCCGCCAACATCGTGCCCGCGGGCGGGCCGGCCCGCGAACACGAGCCGTTGTCGCAGCGCGATCGGGAGATCCTCGACTTCGAGCGGCAGTGGTGGCAGTTCGCCGGCGCGAAGGAGCAGGCGATCCGGGAGCGGTTCGACATGTCCGCCACTCGCTACTACCAGCTGCTCAACACACTCATCGACCACGAGCCCGCGCTGGCTCACGACCCGCTGCTGGTCAAGCGGCTGCGCCGACTGCGGTCGGCGCGGCAGCGGGCCCGATCCGCGCGCCGCCTCGGATTCGAGGTGTGAGGCGGCGATGGCCTCCCGGCTGATTCCGTCTCGGCACGCACACGGCCACGCCGCGTTGTCCTCCGGCATCGCGGTGGTGAGTGTCGTCGCCGTCGTCGCCGCGCTCGTCGGCCTGTTCACCGGTGGTGGTGACGGCGCGGGACAGGCGCGGCAGGGGACGCCGGACACGAGAACCTCGTCACTGCCGTCCACCCACCCACTGCCGCCGTCGACGCGACCGGACCGTCCGAACCGGCGCCAGCCGGATCGCGCCCGCCCTGACCGCGCCCGCCCTGACCGCGCCCGCCC
>JALYMZ010000055.1 GCA_030773435.1 Actinomycetota bacterium
CAAGGCCGGGCTGTACAGCGCACTCGACCTGCGTCTGACCTTCGCCCCCAGCGCGCGGGAGGTGCACCTCACCGCGAACCTGGCGGTTGCATGTGGAACTCGTGCGTGTCCGAGGGGGGACTTGAACACACCCCAACACCGTCACACGGGGTGGCGCTCAGTCTGGCGAAAGGGCCTCTGACCTGGGGAAACGGGCCGCCAGGGAGTTCGTCCGTCTCGTCCTGTCCGCTTTCGTGCTAACAGGTCCGTTAGCACGGCGTTAGCAAGATCAGTGATCTAGGAAGCGGCCGTGCCCCGGATGTGCCCCGCCGCCTTCCCCCTCGAGCGTCGCGGACACACCTAGGGGGAAGGTCACGAACCGTGCGCGGCTTGTGGGTGGCGGATCTCCAGATCAGCTCACGGACCGCCGACAAGATCCAGGGACAGCACGGCATCACCCCTCACGAGGTGCGTGACGCCATCGTGTGCGTGCGAGGCTTGCAGTACGTCTGGAAGGAGCACCCGGAGAGAGGGCTGCGAGCCATCGTGCACACGAAGATCAGGGGGCGCGAGGCCCTCCTGGTGATCTACCCGCGCGACGACCGCCTCGGGGACAGCTACAGCTTGGGTAGCGCTTACTTCGTCGACGTGTAGAAGACAAGGCTCTGCAGGGGGCATCATGAGCGGCATGGGGAGCAACCAGCACGACGACTTCTACGAGGACGACGAGCCGATTGAGGACATCGTCGACGCCTTCCGGCGCGGTGAGAAGGGAGTCACAGCTCCACCGGCAGCCGGCTACAACATCCCCCTCTCTGTGCCTGGCCTGACGACTCCCTCGTGGGACGGGGTGTCTGAGTCGAAGACTTGGACAGCTAGGGACCTGGTCGCTTCCTGATGGCGTCGCCCGTCGACGCACAGCTTCTCCTGTGCGACGCGGCGGTGGCCGACGCCAGCGGCAAGCTTCACATGCTGGGCGCGGGCTGGTCGGTCACGAGCTCGCCAACCGCGCCCCACGCCGTTGCCATCCTTCTCAAGGTTCCTTGGGACCGCGCCAACCAGAAGATCCGCGCGACGCTGAACCTTCTCGACTCCGACGGCAGGCCCGTGCTCGTTACAAGTGGTAGCGACCAGGTGCCGATCAAGAACGAGGCGGACCTTGAGGTGGGAAGACCACCTGGGCTTGCACCCGGCACCCCCCTCGATGTGTCCCTCGCCATGAGCATTCCCCCCCTCCCCCTGGCGCCGGGGCGGTACGAGTGGCGCTTCGACGTTGCTGGCAGCACCTTCGCTGCGGGCTTCCAGGTGCGCTGACCCGATGCCGAGCGACGGGGTCGGTGCAAGCATCTCGGCCAGACAGTCTCGTCCTGGGTGACCTTGCGCGATCCGCTGCGGAACGGCAAGGAGGTCGCGCAGGGCCGCAGCGCCGCCTAGGACCCCTGCCCCGGCCAGTCAGCCAATGCGGCGCGCAACTCGTCCTCGTCGCGACCCTGCTCGTAGGTCATCCCAGGCGCCACCGTGTAACGCACAACCCCGCGCCAGGCGCCGTTCGGCTTCCGGTAGGCGTGGAGGAGTTGCGCGGGCAGCCAGCGGCCCTCGTGGAGCACCTCGACCCAGCGGAGCATCCCTGCCGCGACAGGACAGCGTGCCGCGAGAATCAGCGGATGGTGCGACCGATTCGATCCGGTTCCCGGACGAGAGCCGTCCTCGCTAGGCGACGCCTTCCTCGAGCGCTGGCGCGACGGGCAGATGGTCCTGCGCTGGTGCGCCCCCGGGTGATCGAGGCCGGCAAGCAGTTCCGCCGGGTCAACGGCCACCTCCACCTACCGGCACTGCGCGCCGCACTCGAGCGCGAGGTCAGCAAAACTGTCGGACCCGTCGTGCACGATGACCTCGTGAACGTCGCCTAAGCCCTCGGGCCGCCACCGAAGTTCCACGGAACTCAGGACATCCTCGCGCTTCGCTCTGCCGGTTTCCGCCGGGCTGTCCACAGAGCAATGTAGGGCAGCAGCGGCATCGCGTAGCGGCTCGCGGGAGCGTCGTGGGGCAACCGCTGGTGCATGTGAAAGGGGATCCAGAGCACAACGGGAACCAGCAGAGCCAGCGTGAGCAGGTCGGCGCGGCCCTCCGCCAGCCGAGCGACCTGGCGCAGCCCAGCGCCGACGGCGACGAGCAGCCCCACGATCACGACGGCTTGCAGCAGCCACACGGGCAGCTGAGCGGGAGCGAACCGGGTGAACAGCTGGGTCCACGCGCCGGTGACAGCGGCCTCGAGCAGCTGCGATGTGGTGCGCTCGTCGCGGAAGCCCGAGCTCAGCGGAGCGTCGTGCAGCAGCACTGCTCTCAGCACCGGACCGGCGCCGACCAGAACGCCGAGTACAAGCTGAACCCCGCACCTGGGACGACGCGCGAGCAGGGGCGACAGTAAGACTGCCGTCGGTAGCGTGGTCAGCACGCTGAACGGGCTCTGCCAGACGGCGAACCCGACCAGCAGGCCGATCACGAGCGCGCGCGACGACGTCAGCGGAGCCGGGCGCAACACCAGCAGCAGACTGCCCAGGCTGGCGGCCAGGCCGACTGTGTAGAACGGCTCGGAGGCGACGCCGAAGAAGACCCACGTCGGCGGTGCGACTGCCAAGGCAGCCCCCGCCAGCGCTCCGGCCGTCGGCGAACCCGCGACGACGCCGACCCGCCAGGTCAGCATCGCGACGCTCGTACTGACCAAGCCGACCGCGAGCGGAAGCATCCACAGGTGCGGGCCAGTGACCCTGAACACTGCACCCAAGGCGGTCTGCAGGGCACTGCCGCCGTATGTCTGCCCCCAGAAGAAGGCGGTGAACTCCCCGTTGCCGACATGTCGAGCGGTCAGGTAAAGCACAGCCTGATCGGCGTTGAGTCGGCCCAGCCGCGGGCTGGCCGCGACCATGAATCGCAGGGACACGCCGGCGGCCAGCCCGGACATCAGCAGCCAACGCAGGTCGGCCGCCAACCACCGACGCAACCAGCGCAGGTGGATCTTCACCGGAGGCGACCTGAACCCTGAACCTGCCTCAGTTCGACAGCGGGCGGGTTACGTCGGCATCGGTTGCTGCTCGGCACGGTTGAGACGGTAGTGCTGCTGCTCGAACTCGAATCTCAGCCGCTGCGCCGACGACGGGCTCGGCTTGGTAGGCCGTGGCGTGCTTGTCGGCTCTTCGCACTTCGCCGGGGTCGGCTCGTCATGCGGGGCGGTCACGCGGCCTGGGTGACCGCGATGTGGAGCATGATGCGCTGCTGGTAGTGGGTCTGCTTGCGGAACCCGCAGCCGACCCGCTTGACCTGCTTGATCACTCGGTTGTAGCCCTCGGTCCGGGCGTTGGCGACGCCGAGTTCGAGGAAGCCCTCGAGCTCGGGCCACCAGGTCTCGACCGTGTTGGCGAGCCGGGTGGTCTCGGGCATGTCCGCGTCGGCGCAGGCGGTGAGGAAGCGGTGCAGCCGGCGCGACCAGGTGCCGGCTGTAGCTGGTGCCGGTGGTGGCGAGCAGCTGGCGGAGCAGTTCCTTGCAGCCCCAGGCGGCGCCGATCTGGTGGGTCGGGTCGTCGCTGGCCAGCACCCGCTGCAGCCGGGCCAGCGCCCGCGGGGACAGGGTGTCGC
>JALYMZ010000056.1 GCA_030773435.1 Actinomycetota bacterium
GCAGCATCGCGATCTCGGTCTCGAAGTCGGCGGCGGACTCGAACCCGCGGTAGACCGAGGCGAACCGCAGGTACGCCACCTCGTCGAGCTCGCGCAGCGGGCCCAGGATCGCCAGCCCGACCTCGTGGGCCGGCACCTCCGCCCAGCCCTGGCCGCGCAACGCGTCTTCCACCCGCTGGCCGATGCGGGCCAGGTCGTCGTCGCCGACCGGGCGGCCCTTGCAGGCCTTGCGTACGCCGGCGATGACCTTGCCGCGATCGAACGGCTCGGTGGCGCCGGAGCGCTTCACGACCACCAGCTGCATCTGCTCGACGGTGCTGAACCGCTTGTCGCACCGCGCGCACTGGCGGCGCCGGCGAATCACGCCGCCGTCGTCGCCGACGCGGCTGTCGATCACCCGGGTGTCGGTGTGGCGGCAGAACGGACAGTGCATGGTGCGACGTTCGCCTCCTTCCGACTGACGCCTCTGCGGGCGCTCTGGTGTCTGTCTAGCGGTCGGCACCGACAGTTCTCTGGGTCGTCCTGGCGTGGCGCGTGGGGACGACGCTGTGGACTCGCTGTTGATCACCGCCCGGTGTCTGTGGGCCGGTGACCACCAAATGTGGAAAACCACACCGGTGTAACTACTAGATCTGGTGTCACGCTACGTCGGGGGGCGCTGCGGCGCAAGTGTGCTGGCGTGGATCTTGCGGCCGGTCATGTTTGCGCAGGTCAGCGGCGTGGGGACGGGCGTGTCGCCCGGCGTGTCGGGCGTGGGCATCACTTCAGCCACAGCAGCCGCAGGCTCGGGGCTCCCTCCGAGTGGCGTGTCGCGCGTCCCGTCGGCGATGTACCCGCAGCCCCCACGCAACCGGCCCGCGCGGCGCCCGCGGCTTCGACGTGTCCTGGCGCTTCGCCGTCCGCCCTGCGGCGGCCGGCGGGGCTGCCTCGGTGACGTCCGTAGCGAGGGACCGCCAGCCCCTGATGACACGTTTGGTCACATCCGCGGCGGCACGAGCGTGCCCGTACGTGTCACGAGATTCGTGCTCGCATCGAACCCTTCGCTGAAGACCGGTCCTCCATGACTCCTTCCGTGGCCTCGGTCGACTCTGCGTCTTGCCTGGTTTGTCCACAGATTGGTGTCGAGGGGTTACCGGGCCCCGCCGCGCATCGCTATGGTCCATGCGTCCAAGCGGGCCGGTCAAGGAGGTCTCGGGCATGGGTCACCCCCGCCAGCTCGCGGCCATCGCCCTGGCGCTGGCTCTCAGCGGCGGGGTCAGTGCCTGTAGCGGTGACGAGCCGCGTGCGCAGCCCCCGACCCCGACCGAATCGACCACGCCTAGCTCGGCGGCCACGGCCCCGTCGCCGACGCCGTCCTCGTCCGCTTCTCCGTCACCGTCAAAGAAGCCGGAGACTCCGCCGCCGAGCCCACGTCCCACCAAGCCGCGGGCGGCGCGGGCCAACTCGCAGGCTGGCGCCGTAGCCTTCGGCCTCTACTTCATTGACGTGGTGAACTACACCGTGGGGTCTGGAGAGCTGAAGCTCATGGAAAACTTGAGCCTCAACAAATGTCAGGCATGCACCAGCCTCCTAAAGCAGACTAGAGAAGTTTATCGCACCGGCGGATGGGCGCGAGGCGGCGATCTCGCCGTGCAAAGTTACTCGACTGTGTCGGCCAACAAGCGTACGTGGACCATGGGGCTTAGGGCCGCTGCGGGACGCCAACGTATAAAGGTGTCACGCACTGCGGCAGTCAAGATCCGCACCGGAGGGCGCTATCACATTACGATGGATATCATCCGCCAGGGTGCCAGTTGGAAGGTCGGCCGGCTGGCCGTGCGCGAACTGTGACTGCTTCCCTGCGAGCCTTCTTAAGCTTAGCGATGGCGCTGGCTTTGATGGTCGTCCCCGCTGTGCCGGCAATAGCAGGGGATCTCGGGGAGCCCGATATCGATGTCGAGACCGCTCCCGGTGGACTCTTTGGTGATGGAACGGTCGGCGTGGAACCGGACAGAATTCCCGGCACCAGCCGAGCGACCTCGGAAGTCGCCTCTTCTTCAAGCAAGGGACCCACCAAGTACATAGAGCATCGGTGGTCCGCGATGTGTGCGTCAGGGGAAGCCTCCCCAAGGAGTCCCCAGGCTGGGGACAGCTGCGGCATCGCGCGTCAGTGCCAAGGCGGCACGCTGGCAGGCCTCTGGCAACGCGAGGTGGTAATCAACGACGGTCGCTATCTTCGGGAAGGCCCTTGGGTCGAGGTTGGACCGCAGTGCGTGTCGTTTGACCCGGAGAACCCACCGGAGAACCTGGAGGTGCCGCCCCTGATCACGCCCGGCATGGTCCTGCGGGAGTTGCAGCGCGTCGGGTTGCCGGAGCTGCAGATTCGCGTCCAACCGGCGGAGAAAACGCTGGTCAACTTCGAGACGATCTTCTACGCCGAGCCGGAGCCGTACCAGGGCCAGTTGACCCTGCTCGGCCAGGAGGTCGACGTACGCGCCGAGCCGTCGACGTTCGACTGGACCTTCGGCGATGGGGAGACCATGCAGACGACGGAACCCGGCGCGCCGTACCCGGACAAGACGATCGTGCACGAGTACGTCGACGCCGAAGTCACCGTGCGACCCAGCGTCGACGTCACGTACACCGCAGAGTTCCGGGTCAACGGCGGACCGTGGCAGGACGTCGGCGACACCGTCACCATTCCCGGCCCGCCGACCGGCCTGCGCATCACCGAGGCGACGCCGGTCCTCACCGGCACTGACTAACGCACCCACGGCCCGCCGGGAAACGAGACCCATCCTCTGGGACAGCACGGCCACGCGAAAGCTGAAAGGTGCCGGCAAACGGCCGGGGGGTGAGGTAAGCAGTCCGCGCCTGGACACGGACAAGTTGCCTACGGGGGGTCGACCCGCGCTGACCTGAGGCCGTCCTCGGCCGCGGTCTGCTCCACCAGCAGGTCGAGCACATCACGGCCGTCCCAGCGGCGCGACCAAGCGCCCAGCTGCCGAGCGGCTCCGCTGCCCCGACGCAACAGCCCCGCTACCAGGTCGTCGACGGCATCGGCGTCGCCGAGCTCGCGCAGCGCATCGTCGACGTGGCCACGCAGGCGGCGCAGCTGCTCGCGCGCCGGCAGTGCCCTACCCTGCACCGGGTCGTACGCCACGCCCTCCAACCCGTCCTTGGCCGCCCGCCACATCGCCACCCGCAGCTCCGCGGGATCGACCGCGGCCGCGGGCTCCCCCCGCTCCACCGCGTCCAGTGCCGTGGTCACCAGTCCGCGCGCGAGGCTGGCTAGCAGCACCGCCTCATCCACGGTCGCGGCCGAGTCACTCACCCGCACCTCCAGCGTGGGAAGGTGCTCGGACATCCGGACGTCCCAGTAGAGCATCTTGCGATCCAGTGCCGCACCCGCCGCCAACAGCATCTCCACCGTCGCCTCGTAGGACGCGGCGTCAGGGAAGTACGGCGGTGATCCGGCCGACGGCCACCGTGACCAGACCAACCAGCGCCAGCTGGCGTACTCGGTGTCGCCGCCGTGCGCCACCCGTGAGTTCGCGGTCAGCGCCAGCAGCGTCGGCAGCCACGGCCGCAGGTGGTTGATGATCGCGATACCGCGCTCGCGGTCCGGCACCTCGACATGGACGTGACAGCCGCACACGCTCTGCTCGCGGGCGAGCTGGCCGAAGGAGGCGGCAATCCGCTGGTAGCGCTCCTGCTGCGTCAGCGGCTGCACCGGCTGGCCCAGCGGCGACACCCCGGCCGCGATGAGGACCTGATCGCGTCGGGCAGCCTCCCGCACCGCGGCGGCACGCAGGTCGAGCAGGTTGCGGCGCAGGTCGGTCAGCGACGTGCAGGCCCGCGAGTTGGTCTCGAACTGCGGCCGGGTCAGCTCCACCGCGACC
>JALYMZ010000057.1 GCA_030773435.1 Actinomycetota bacterium
GATCCGGACTCCGCGGAGGCCGCGGCCGCTCGGGCCGGCAGCGACGCCCTGGTCGTCGGCGACGTCGACTCCGTCCAGCTGCGGGTGCTCGACCGCGGCGGCACGGGCGGCGAGCCGGTGTCCCTGCGCCTGTCGGTGGTCGATCCGGGGACGGACGACGGCGGGACGGACATGACGCGTACGACCGCCGGCACCACGACCACCATGGCGCTCACCGCTACCTCTGACCCGAGCACGCTGCCAGCCGGCACCACCCCGCCGCCGGCGATCCACTTGCGCGCCGAGTGGGGCGCCGACGAGAGCCTGCGCTCTGGCTCCCCGTCGTACGGCGAGGTGCACGCCGCCTTCGTCCACCACACCGTCAACGCCAACGGCTACAGCCGCGAGGACGTGCCGTCCATCCTGCGCGGCATCTACGCGTACCACACGCAGAGCCGCGGGTGGAGCGACATCGGCTACAACTTCCTCGTCGACCGCTTCGGCCGCATCTGGGAGGGCCGGGCCGGTGGCGTGGACCGGCCGGTGGTCGGGGCCCACACCCTCGGCTACAACGGGCACGCGTTCGCGATGTCGGCGATCGGGAACTTCGACACGGCGGCCCCCTCGGCGGCGATGCTGGAGGCCTACGGTCAGTTGTTCGCGTGGAAGCTCAGCCTGCACGGCATCGCGCCGAGCTCCCGCCAGACCGTCGCCGGCGACACCTTCCCCGCCATCAGCGGTCACCGTGACGCCGGTCAGACCGCCTGCCCCGGGCAGTACCTCTACAGCAAGCTCTCGGTGATCCGCAGCCGGTCCAGCGAGCTGCAACGGTCGTACGACGGCCGCGACGTCGCGCACAGCCTCGCCGGCTCCCGGTGGCCCGACCTGCTGCTGCGGGACAAGGCCAGTGCGTCGGTGCAGGTCGTCCCCGGCGACGGCGGCCCGCGGTTCCGCACCGGGACCATCGCGGTCGAGTCCTTCGGCCACGTCGACCTCATGACCGGCGTCGGCGACGTCACCGGCGACCAGCGTCCGGACCTGCTCGCCCGGGACGCCCGCACCATGACCTCCTACGTCTACCCCGGCGACGGCGTCGGCGGCTTCGGCGTCCCGGCGGACGGGATGCGGCGGTTTGCCGGTGTCGACCTGCTCGCGGGTGCCGGTGACCTCGACGCCGACGGGCACCAGGACGTGCTGGGGCGCAAGTTGACCACCGGGGAGCTGCTGCTGTATCCCGGCCGGGGGGACGGGACGTTCCGCCGGGCCCGGCTGGTCCTGGCGGACGCCACCGCGTACGACCTGGTCCTCGGGGCGGGGGACCTGGATCACGATGGCAGCCGCGACCTGCTGGCCCGCAGCTCCGCCGGTGAGCTGGTGCTGCTGGCGACCACTCATGGCCGGGTGTCGGGAACCCGGCTGATCGCCACCGGCTGGGGGCGGAAGACGCTGGTGACCGCCGGCATGGACGTCACCGGCGACCAGCGACCCGACATCGTCGCCCGGGACGGCACGTCGGGACGGACCTGGATCTACGTGACCGACGCTGCGGGCGTCGTCGTGCACCGCATCGGTGGCTGGGACACGTGGGCGGGGCTGGACCGGCTGGCGATGATCGGTGACGCGGTGGGCGGCCGCAACGGCGACATCGCCGGGCGCACTGCCACCGGTCGGCTGGTGCTGTTCGCGGGGACGGGCTCGCGCTGGTTGCGGGACCCGCTGCCCACCGGCCAGGCGATGAGCGACGCCGACGCGCTGCTCGTGGTCGGTGACTGGGACGGCGACGGGCACACCGACGCGATGTCGCGCACCCGGACCGGTGTGCTCCGGCTGCACCGCGGCGACGGCACCGGCCGCCTCGGCCGCCCGGCCGCGTCGTGGACCGGCTGGGGCGACCGCCGGGCACTGGTGGCCCCGGGTGACATCAGCGGCGACGGGCGGCCCGACCTGATGGCCCGAGATCCCGGCGGCGCGGTCTACCTGTACCCGAACGACGGCAACGGCGGCTTCCGGCCGCGCTGGATCATGCGCAGCAGCATGCTGACGTCGGATCTGGTGGCCGCGGCGGGTCGCTGGGACGCCGACGGCTCGCCCGACCTCTTCGTGCGCGAGGAGTCCACGCAGGCGTTGTGGCTCTACCCGGTCAACGGCCCTGGTGGTCTGATGGACCCGGTGCGGCTGCGGCCGGACTTCGGCGCCTACGACGCGCTGGTGGGGGTCGGCGACTTCGACGGTGACCGGCGCAGCGACCTGCTAGCCCGGCACGCCCGCTCAGGTGAGGTCTACCTGTTCCGGAGTACGGCGGACGGGCTGGGCCGTCGCGTCTATGTCGGGCCGTCGCTGGCGGCGTACGACCTGTTGACCTGACCGCGGGCCACCGGCCCCGCCGGCGTCACCGCGGCCACGCCTGCCAGGCGGAGTCGACGATCGCCGGCAGGTCGTGCGTCGCCCGCCAGCCGAGCACGTCGGCGATGCGGGACACGTCGGCGACCAGGCGGGCGGGGTCGCCGGGACGGCGCCCGGTGACCCGCGGGCGCACGGGAAGGCCGGTGGCTGTGGCGACCTGGGCCAGCACCTCGCGGACTGAGGCGCCGGTGCCGGTGCCGACGTTGAAGACGTCGTACGGACGCTCCTCGCGGTCCAGGTAGGCGAGCGCGGCCAGGTGGGCGTCGGCGAGATCCAGGACGTGCACGTAGTCGCGGACGCACGTGCCGTCGGCTGTCGGGTAGTCGTCGCCGAAGACGGCGGGCTGCCCGCCGCCGGTCAGCGCGCGCAGGGCGATCGGGATGAGGTTGAAGACGCCGGGGTCCCCGAGGTCGGGCCACCCCGCGCCGGCGACGTTGAAGTAGCGCAGGTTGACCGAGCGCAGCCCCCACGCCGCTCCGGCGGCACGGTTCATCCACTCGCACACAAGTTTGGTCTCGCCGTACGGGCTGATCGGGCGTGGCGCGGCGTCCTCGTCGATCAGCGCGTCGTCGGGCACGTCCGGCAACCCGTAGGTGGCCGCCGACGAGGAGAACATCAGCTTGGTGACGCCGGCCTGCTCCATCGCCAGCAGGAGGTTGGCGTTGCCGCCGACGTTCTGCGCGTAGTACCAGGTAGGCCGTTGCGCGGACTCGCCGACCTGCTTCCTCGCCGCGATGTGGATCACCGCCTCGACCGCGTGCTCCTGCAGCACCGCCGCCAGCTTGCCGACCGCCTCGTCGCCGGCCAGGTCGACCTCGACGAGCGTGGCGTCACCGAGCCGGTCCGCCGCGCCGGTGCTGAGGTCGTCGGCGACGACGACCTTGTCGCCGCGCTGGCGCAGCAACCGCACCACGTGAGCTCCGATGTAGCCGGCGCCGCCGGTCACGAGAACGGTCATGCCGAGCACCCTAACCAGCCCGCCACGCCTGGTCGGTGACCCGTTCCTGCGCGACCCGCTGGTCCCGGGCCGCGGGGTCCGGGTGCCGCACCAGTACGACGGACCCGCCGACCGCCATCGCCGCGAGCGGTCCGGCGACCAGGTCGTCGGGCTCGGCCGGGTTCAGGTCGGTCATCAGCCGCGCGCCGGGGC
>JALYMZ010000058.1 GCA_030773435.1 Actinomycetota bacterium
CCGCCGTCGTCAGGAATCTGGTGGCGGGCGCGCTCGTGGTCCGCCGGCCGTGGGCGGCGACCGCCCCGCCGGCGCGCCACAGCAGCAGGCCGGACAGCACGGTGAGGCCCAGCGGCACCGCGGTGACCGTCATGTCGGAGGTGCGCAGCGCAGAGCCGTGCGCCAGCAACCACGCGTCCGCGCCAGCGCGCACCGCGTCCAGCGCCGTGCCGGTGCTGCCCGCCCACCAGCCGAGCACCGCCACGCCGGTGCAGACGGCGACGCCGACGGCCGCACTCGCGATCCCGGCCACGGCGGCGACCGTGGCCGTGCCCAGGTCCGACATCTCAGCCATCCTCACCCGGGGACGTCACCTCGCGGGCGCGGCACGCCGACGTGGCCGGGCTGCTGATGCGTGCCGGTAGGCGACTGGCCACACTGGGCTGATGAGCAGGACTGCCGCAGCCCCGACCACGCGGGCGGAGGCGCGTCGCCTCGACGCGAGCAGCCCGCTCGCGCAGCTGCGGGAGCGCTTCGTGTTGCCGGAGCGGCTGGTCTATCTCGACGGCAACTCGCTCGGGGTGCTGCCGAGGGGCGTCGCCGAGCGGGTGCGTGACGTCGTCGAGAACGAGTGGGGGCGCGATCTCATCCGGTCGTGGAACACCGCCGGCTGGATCGACCTGCCGGCGCGCACCGGCGCCAAGATCGCCCGGCTGGTGGGCGCCGGGCCCGACGAGGTGGTCGTCACCGACTCCACGTCGGTCAACCTGTTCAAACTGCTGGTGGCGGCGGCCCGGCTGCGACCGGACCGGCGGGTCATCGTCGCGGAGCCCTCGACGTTCCCCACGGACGGCTACATCGCCGCCTCGGTTGCGCGGACCCTCGGGCTGCGGCTGCGGTGGTGCGACCCCGCCGATCCGCTGGCGGCGGTGGGCGAGGACACCGCAGTGCTGGCGCTGACGCACGTCGACTTCCGCACCGGCGCGTTGTACGACGCCGCCGCGGTGACGGCCGGCGCCCATGCGGCCGGTGCGCTGATGCTGTGGGACCTGTGCCACACCGCCGGGGCGGTGCCGATCGAGCTGGACCACATCGACGCCGACCTGGCGGTGGGGTGCTCCTACAAGTACCTCAACGGTGGCCCTGGCGCTCCGGCGTACTGCTTCGTCGCCCGCCGCTGGCAGGACCGGATCGACCAGCCGCTCACCGGCTGGCTGGGCCACGCCGACCCGTTCGGGCTGGACCGGAACTACCGCCCCGCCGGCGGCGTCGGCCGGCTACGGGCAGGCACCCCGCCGGTGCTGTCCCTGGCGGCGCTCGACGCCGCGCTGGACGCGTTCGACGGCGTCGAGGTGGCCGACCTGCGCGCCGCGTCGGTGAGCCTGACGTCGCTGTTCGTCGACCTGGTGCGGGCCCGCACCGACGTCGAGGTGGTGTCGCCGGTCGACCCGGACCGCCGCGGCAGCCAGGTGTCGCTGCGGCACCCTCGCGCGTACGGCGTCGTGCAGGCGCTGATCGAGCGCGGCGTGGTCGGGGACTTCCGGGCGCCGGATCTGGCCCGGTTCGGGATGGCGCCGATGTACCTGCGGCACGTGGACGTCTGGGATGCCGTCGACCACCTCGTCGGGGTGCTCGACGGCCGCGAGTACGCCCGGCCGACGTACGCCACCCGGGCCGCGGTGACCTGACCCGCGCCACCTCGTCGAGTCAGAGGCTGCGGACGACCTCGCGCATGAGCTGCGCGGTCTCCGACGGGGTCTTCCCCACCTTCACCCCGGCCGCCTCCAGCGCCGCCTTCTTCGCCGCCGCGGTGCCGGAGGAGCCGGAGACGATCGCGCCGGCGTGGCCCATCGTCTTGCCCTCCGGTGCGGTGAACCCGGCGACGTAGCCGACCACCGGCTTGGTGACGTTGGCCCGGATGTAGTCGGCGGCCCGCTCCTCCGCGTCGCCACCGATCTCACCGATCAGCACCACCGCGGCGGTGTCCGGGTCGGCCTCGAATGCGGCGAGCGCGTCGATGTGCGTGGTGCCGATGATGGGGTCGCCGCCGATCCCGATCGAGGTCGAGAGCCCGATGTCGCGCAGCTCGTACATCATCTGGTAGGTCAGCGTGCCGGACTTCGACACCAGCCCGATCGGACCGCCGCCGGCGATGTCGGCGGGGATGATCCCGGCGTTGGACTGGCCCGGCGAGGCGATGCCCGGGCAGTTCGGGCCGATGATCCGCGACGTACCCTTCGCCTGCGCGTAGGCCAAGAAGTGGGCCGTGTCGTGCACCGGGACGCCCTCGGTGATCACCACGACCAGCGGCATCGCGGCGTCGACGGCCTCCACCACCGCGTCCTTGGTGAACCGCGGCGGCACGAAGACGACGGACACGTCGGCCCCGGTGGCCTTCATCGCCTCCTCGACGGTGCCGAACACCGGTAGCACGGTGCCGTCGAAGTCGACCGACTCCCCGGCCTTGCGGGCGTTGACGCCGCCGACCACGTCGGTGCCGGCGGCCAGCATGCGCCGGGTGTGCCGGGAGCCCTCCGAGCCGGTCATGCCCTGCACGACGACCTTGCTGGCCTCGGTGAGGAAGATGGCCATGCGGCTGTGCCCCTTACTTCGCTGCCGCCGCAGCGCCGGTGGCCAGCTCCGCCGCCCGCCGCGCCGCGCCGTCCATGGTGTCGACCCGCTCCACTCCCGGCAGGCGGGCGTCGTCGAGGATCCGCCGACCCTCCTCGGCGTTGTTGCCGTCCAGGCGGACGACCAGCGGCTTGCTGACGTCGTCGCCGCGCTGCTGCAGCAGCGCGAACGCGGACACGATCCCGTTGGCCACGGCGTCGCAGGCGGTGATGCCGCCGAACACGTTGACGAACACCGACCGCACGTCGCGGTCCCCGAGCACGATCTCCAGGCCGTTGGCCATCACCTCGGCCGACGCCCCGCCGCCGATGTCGAGGAAGTTCGCCGGCTTCATCCCGTCGAGCTCGGCACCGGCGTACGCGACGACGTCGAGCGTCGACATGACCAGCCCCGCACCGTTACCGATGATGCCGACCTCGCCGTCGAGCTTGACGTAGTTGAGGTCCTTCTCCGCAGCGAGCGCCTCCAGCGGGTCGGCCGCGGCACGGTCCTCGAACCGCGCGTGGTCGGCGTGCCGGAAGTCGGCGTTGGCGTCGAGGGTCACCTTCCCGTCGAGCGCCTCCAGGCGCCCGTCGCCGAGCCGCACCAGCGGGTTGACCTCCACCAGCGTGGCGTCCTCGGCGACGAACACCTCCCAGAGTTTGAGGATGACCTCGACCGCCTCGTCGACGACCTCCGCCGGGAACCGGGTGGCGGCCGCGATCTCGCGGGCCTTCGCCTCGTCCACGCCGGTGATCGGGTTGACGGAGACCTTGGCGACCGCGTCGGGGTTCGTCCGGGCGACCTCCTCGATCTCCACGCCACCCTCCACGCTGGCGATGCACAGGTGCGCGCGGTTGGCCCGGTCGACGAGGAAGGAGAAGTAGTACTCCTCGGCGATGTCGGCGGTGGGTGCCAGCAGCACCCGGTGCACGGTGTGGCCCTTGATGTCCATGCCGAGGATCTCGCCGGCGCGGGTCACCGCCTCGTCGGGGTCCGCGGCCAGCTTCACGCCACCGGCCTTGCCGCGCCCACCGGTCTGCACCTGGGCCTTGACGACCACCCGGCCACCCAGCTCCTGGGCGGCGGCGCGGGCGTCCTCGGGGTTCTGCACGACCCGGCCGAGCGTCACCGGCACGCCGTGCTTGGCGAAGAGCTCCTTCGCCTGGTACTCCATCAGGTCCACGATCGGTCCGTCCTGCCGGTCGGCACAGATGTGTCTGGGAGCCTAGCCAGGTGACCGCCGGCACAGCGCGCAGGGTCCGTTCGGGCGAGGTCGACCTGGCGGTCCGCGAGTACGGCGACCCGGCGGCGCCACCGCTGCTCGCGGTGCACGGCTACCCCGACACCCAGGTGCTGTGGGAGCCGGTCGCCGCCCGGCTCGCCGACCGGTTCCGGGTGGTGACCTACGACGTGCGCGGCGCGGGCGAATCCACGGCCCCGCGGGATCGCGACGGCTACCACGTCGACCGCCTCGTCGATGACGTCGTCGCGGTGCTGGACGCAGTCGCACGCCGGTCGACGGTGCAGCGGCCGGTGCACCTGCTCGGCCACGACTGGGGGTCCGTGCAGCTGTGGGAGGTCGTCACCCGCGAGCAGCGCGACGACCGGCTGCGGGGCCGGCTGGCGTCGTACACC
>JALYMZ010000059.1 GCA_030773435.1 Actinomycetota bacterium
GGTGTGCTGTCGGCGCGGCGGCGGGTCAGCGCCACCTCGGCCCCGAAGCCGAGCACGGCCGCGCGGATCTTGGCGCCGGTGACCGCGACCCGCTGTCCCCGCGGGGTCTGCTGGTAGAGGTCACGGACCGCGGTGAGGCGCTCGACCAGCTGCGGGGTGAAGCGGCTGTTGGGGCGGACCTCCACCGGCACCGTCAGCCAGCTGCGCGTCTCGGCCGCGATCGCGGCGGCTTCGCCGAGCAGGACCGTCTTGCCCACTCCCCGCCCACCGGTCAGCAGGATCGGGCGCGGGGTGCGGGCATCGAGGGCGGCGACGTCCAGAGCCTCCCGCACCGCCTGCAGCACGGCGTCGCGACCCGCGAGTGCGGCCGGCGGCTGGTTGAAGCCAGGACGGTACGGGTTCGCGGGGCGCGGCACAGTAGCTCACTATAGCGGCTATAGCATTCGCGGCCGCTATAGCAAAATATAGCGGCCGGGCCGCGCGCGTCCGGGTCCGTCGAGACATCCGGTCCGGCGTAGGGTGGTGGCGTGGACCGCCGGATCTTCGGCATCGAGAACGAGTACGGCGTCACCTGCACCTTCCGGGGCCAGCGACGCCTCTCGCCGGACGAGGTCGCCCGATACCTGTTCCGCCGGGTGGTCTCCTGGGGCCGCAGCAGCAACGTGTTCCTGCGCAACGGCGCCCGCCTCTACCTCGACGTCGGCAGCCACCCGGAGTACGCCACTCCCGAGTGCGACGACATCGTCGACCTCGTCACCCACGACAAGGAGGGGGAGCGGGTCCTCGAGGGGCTGCTCGTCGACGCCGAGCGACGGCTGCGCGACGAGGGCATCACCGGTGACGTCTACCTGTTCAAGAACAACACCGACTCCGCCGGCAACTCCTACGGCTGCCACGAGAACTATCTGGTGGGCCGGCACGGTGAGTTCGGCCGGCTCGCCGACGTGCTGATCCCGTTCCTGGTCAGCCGGCAGGTCATCTGCGGCGCGGGCAAGGTGCTGCAGACGCCGCGCGGTGCGGTCTACTCGGTCAGCCAGCGCGCCGAGCACATCTGGGAGGGCGTCTCCAGCGCGACCACCCGCTCCCGCCCGATCATCAACACCCGCGACGAGCCGCACGCCGACGCCGAGCGCTTCCGCCGCCTGCACGTCATCGTCGGCGACTCGAACATGAGCGAGGTCACCACGCTGCTCAAGGTGGCCGCCACCGACCTGGTGCTGCGCATGATCGAGGAGGGCGTGGTGATGCGGGACCTCACGATCGAGAACCCGATCCGGGCCATCCGCGAGATGTCCCACGACATCACCGGCCGGCGCACCGTTCGTCTCGCCAACGGCCGCGAGGCCGGCGCGCTGGACATCCAGGGCGAGTTCCTCGCCAAGGCCCGCGACTTCGTGGACCGGCGCGAGCTGCACACCCCGCCCGTCGACCGGGTGCTCGACCTGTGGGAACGGGCGCTGAAGGCCGTGGAGTCCGGCGACCTGTCGCTGGTGGAGCGGGAGATCGACTGGGTGATCAAGTGGTCGCTGATCGAGCGGTACCGCACCGCCAACGGGCTGCCACTCAGCCATCCGCGAGTCGCGCAGCTGGATCTGGCCTACCACGACATCCGCCGCAACCGCGGGCTCTTCTACCTGCTCCAGGAGCGCGGCGCCGTAGCGCGCGCGACCAGCGACCTAGCCATCTTCGAGGCCAAGTCCCGACCCCCGCAGACCACTCGAGCGCGGCTGCGCGGCGACTTCATCCGGCGCGCCCAGGAACGTCGCCGCGACTTCACCGTCGACTGGGTGCACCTGAAGCTCAACGACCAGGCTCAGCGCACGGTGCTGTGCAAGGATCCCTTCCGCTCGCACGACGAGCGGGTCGAGCGGCTGATCGCGTCGATGTGACGCAGGCGGCGCACGTCGACCGGCGTTTGGCCGTCCTCGTTAGGGTGTGCCTGACCCGTCCCCCGTGTCGATGAGGTGCCTCGGTGACCCGTGCCCGCAGCCGTCCCGCGCGTCCGCTGGTCGCGCTGCTCGTCGTACCCCTGCTGTTGCTGGCCGCGTGCGGGCAGCGCGGCGACGCCGGCGATGGCGCCGCGCCCAGGAAGGAGTCCGCCTCGGCCACGACCGCCGGGAGCGGGCTGGAGGGCGTCACCGTCCAAGGTGAGCCGGGCCAGGAGCCCACGGTGAAGGTCGACGACGGCTTCTCCGTCGACGAGACCTCCGTCGAGGTGCTCGACGAGGGCGACGGAGCGACGGTGCAGGCCAACGACACCGTCACCGTGGATTACGTCGGGGTCAACGCCAGCACCGGCAAGACCTTCGACAGCTCCTGGGAGCGCGGGATGCCGGCGGACTTCCCGCTCGGACCGGGCATGATCTCCGGCTTCAACACGGCGCTGGCAGGACAGCAGATCGGCAGCCGCATCGTCGCGGCGCTGCCGCCGGCGGAGGCGTACGGCGCGCAGGGCAACCCGGCCGCGCAGATCGGCGGCGACGACACGCTGGTCTTCGTGGTGGAGATCCACGGCATCGTGCCGACCCGGGCGCAGGGCACCAAGGTGCCACCACCGCCGGACCTGCCGACACTGAAGGTCAACGAAGGCCAGCCGGTCGGGTTCGCCGCCACGGCGCGCACGGCACCGGCCCCCGAGGAGCTGCAGGTCCACACGGTGATCAAGGGCAACGGGCCGGAGGTCAAAGCCGGCCAGACCCTGACCGTGCACTACCTCGGCCAGATCTACCCCGACGGCAAGATCTTCGACCAGTCCTGGAGCCGCGGCGCACCGGCGACGTTCCAGGTCGGGACCGGCCAGCTCATCGCGGGCTGGGACAAGGGGCTCGTCGGGGTCCCGGTGGGCAGCCGGGTGATCCTCGTCGTACCCCCCGACCAGGGCTACGGCGAGGCCGGGCAGCCGCAGGCGGGGATCAAGGGCACCGACACGCTGATCTTCGTCATCGACGTCCTCAAGGGCGCCTGAGGCACCGTTCGCAGCGGCGCGGGAAGGGGAGGCTGTGATGCCGTCGCGCAAGAGCGAGCGGCTGATGAACCTCGTCATCTGCCTGCTCGTGGCCCGCACCTACGTGACCAAGGACAAGATCCGCGAGGTCGTGGAGGGCTACGCCGACCAGTCCGTCGACGCCTTCGAGAAGATGTTCGAGCGCGACAAGGAGGAGCTGCGCGACCTCAACATCCCGATCGAGGTCGGTCACGCCGACCGGGCCTTCGAGGACGAGCCGGGTTACCGGATCCGCCGGGACGCGTTCGCGCTGCCGGAGATCCGTTTCGACGCCGACGAGGCCGCGGTGGTGGGGCTCGCCGCCCGGGTGTGGCAGCACGCCAGCCTCGCCCGGGCCACGTCGAGCGCCCTGGTGAAGCTGCGTGCGGGCGGCGTCGACGTCGACTCCTCGGCGTTGTCGGTACTGGAGCCGCAGGTCGCGGCGCGGGAGGCGGCGTTCGCCCCGCTGTGGGACGCCGTCGTGGCGCGGCGGCCGGTGGCGTTCACCTACCGTCGCCCCGGCGGTGCGCCCGCCCGCCGCCGGCTCGAGCCCTGGGGCATCGTGTCGTGGCACGGCCACTGGTACGCCGTCGGGTTCGACCGCGACCGGGAGGAGCCGCGGATGTTTCGCCTCTCGCGGATCGAGGGCGAGGTGGAGACCGACCACAAGGCGGCGCCGTTCACCGTGCCGGAGGGCACCGACGTGCGGGCGCTCGCCGCCCGGCTCGGCCCGTCCGC
>JALYMZ010000060.1 GCA_030773435.1 Actinomycetota bacterium
CGGCGACGCCGACGCGCTGGCCGCCCACGTGGTGGCGCTGCTCGACGACGACAAGCGGCGAGCCTGCCTGCGCGCCGCGGCCGCCACGGTGGTACGCCGGTACGACTGGTCGACCCTGTCCCGCGACATCGTCCGGGTGTACGACACCGTGCGCGGCAGCGCCGGACCGGTCGGAGAGGCGTGATGGAGTGGCTGGCGGTCGCCGGGATGTTGCTCGTCCTGGCCGCGGTGCTGCTGTCGTGGACCGCCGGGCGTGTCGACCGGCTGCACCACCGGGTCGAGCGGGCGCGGGCGGTGCTCGATGCCGAGCTCTACCACCGGTCCGGCGCGGCCGTCGAGCTGGCCGCCTCGGGACTGCTGGATCCCGCGAGTTCGCTGCTGCTCCTCGACGCCGCGCACCGGGCCCGCGCAAGCGCCGGCGAGGATCGCGCACAGGCGGAGTCGGACCTGAGCCGGGCCCTGGTGGCGGCGCTCGACGAACCCGCCGAGGTGGCGCGACTGGTCGAGCGCGAGGACGCCGCCGAGCTGCTGGCCGACCTGGGCAACGCATGTCGCAAGGTCGAGCTGGCGCGCCGGTTCCACAACGATGTCGCCGCCTCCGCCCGATCGCTGCACCGCGCGCGCCTGGTGCGCTGGTTCGGGCTGACCGGCCGAGCCGACGCCCCCGGCACTGTGGAGCTGGACGACTCCTGGCCGACGGCGCTTCCCTGACTGGCCCGGCATACCATGGAGGCATCGCCCTGCCCCCGGCCAGAATCGAGGTACACCGTGACCGAGACCGCTCCGCAGGCACATCCGGCCGCGTCCGCGGCGGACCCGCGGACCGGCACCGCCCGCGTGAAGCGCGGGATGGCCGAGATGCTCAAGGGCGGCGTGATCATGGATGTGGTCACCGCCGAGCAGGCCAGGATCGCGGAGGACGCGGGCGCGGTGGCGGTGATGGCGTTGGAGCGGGTCCCAGCCGACATCCGGTCGCAAGGCGGCGTCGCCCGCATGAGCGACCCCGACCTGATCGACGGCATCATCTCCGCGGTCTCGATCCCGGTGATGGCCAAGGCCCGCATCGGCCACTTCGTCGAGGCGCAGGTCCTGCAGTCGCTCGGCGTCGACTACATCGACGAGTCCGAAGTCCTCACGCCGGCCGACTACGGCCACCACATCGACAAGTGGAAGTTCACCGTGCCGTTCGTGTGCGGCGCGACCAACCTGGGCGAGGCGCTGCGGCGGATCGCCGAGGGCGCCGCGATGATCCGGTCCAAGGGAGAGGCCGGCACCGGTGACGTCTCCAACGCGACCCTGCACATGCGCAAGATCCGCGCGGAGATCCGCCGCCTGCAGTCGATGAGCGACGACGAGCTGTTCGTGGCCGCCAAGGAGCTGCAGGCACCGTACGAGCTCGTCCGTGACGTGGCTCAGGCCGGCAAGCTGCCGGTCGTGCTGTTCACTGCCGGCGGCATCGCGACCCCGGCCGACGCTGCGATGATGATGCAGCTCGGTGCCGAGGGCGTGTTCGTCGGCTCGGGAATCTTCAAGTCCGGAGACCCGGCGCGGCGGGCAGCCGCGATCGTCAAGGCCACGACCTTCTCCGACGACCCCGATGTGATCGCCAAGGTGTCCCGTGGGCTGGGCGAGGCCATGGTGGGGATCAACGTCGACGGCATCCCCGAGCCGCACCGGCTGGCCGAGCGGGGCTGGTGACTCCACTCGGCAGACCACGACTGCGGTTCGCGCCCCCGGTCGACCCGCAGCAGCGGATCCGCGACCTGGCATGCGTGCAGCTGCGGTCGGGTCTGCTCGACGACCACGCGGTCGTGCTGGGGCTGACCGAGGTCGCCGCCGCCGAGCTGGAGGGCATCGACGCCGCGTCCTTCGCCGAGCGCCTGGTCGCCGACGTGCGGAAGGCGCTGAGCGCCGAGCAGGAGCACTGGCCGGACTGCACCGACTACACCCGGCTGCAGGCCGCCTTCCGGCAGCTGGAGCGGGTCGGCATCGTGGTGCTGCAGGGCGTGGAGGACCACTGGAGCACTACCGCCGAGCTGAGGCGGCTCGACGGCGACGGCCGCTGCCCTCGAGGCATCGCCTGGTTCACCGCGCCCGACGTCTGGCATGCGGTCGACCACGGCATGCTCGAGGTCAACGTCTGGCACGCCGATACCGCGAACGTCGCGCCGGGTGACGAGCTGCTCGCCGAGGTGCTGGCGGCCTTTGCCGCTCACGGCCTGTCCGCCCACTTCGACGAGGGCCGGGTCGAGGTCGCCGCGTATTGGCAACGCCGCGTCTAGCCCCCGGCGGACTGCCTTCCACAGCGACGCGGGTGGCAGGAGCACCTCCGCGCCTACCCTGGAACGGTGAGCTCATCCCCGAAGATCGGTGTGCTGGCGCTGCAGGGTGACGTGCGCGAGCACCTGCGCATGCTGCAGTCGGCGGGTGCGCGAGCCGTGCCGGTTCGCCGACCCAGGGAGCTCGACGCGGTGGACGGGATCGTGCTGCCTGGCGGTGAGTCGACCACCGTGCAGAAGCTCGCCGTGGCGTTCGAGCTGTTCGAGCCGCTGCGGGCGTGGGTGCGGTCGGGACGACCCGCGTTCGGGACCTGTGCGGGGATGATCCTGCTGGCCGACCGGATCGACAACGCCGCGCCCGGGCAGGACACGTTCGGCGGGCTCGACGTGACCGTGCGGCGCAACGCGTTCGGCCGTCAGGTCGACTCCTTCGAGGCGGACCTGGACTTCAGCGTGCTCGACACCCCCTTCCATGCCGTACTGATCCGCGCTCCGTGGGTGGAGAAGGTGGGGGAGTCCGTCGACGTGCTGGCGCGGGTCTCCTCCGGCCCGGCGGCCGGTAGGATCGTCGCGGTCCGTCAGGACCAGCTGCTGGCGACGTCGTTCCATCCGGAGATCAGCGGGGACGACCGCGTGCACCGCTACTTCGTCGAGCTGGTCAAGGCCGCCACCGGCAGCTGACCGTCGTACCGCATCAAGGAGAACCTGCGCATGTCCGGCCACTCGAAGTGGGCGACGACCAAGCACAAGAAGGCCGTCGTCGACGCGCGCCGCGGCAAGCTGTTCGCCAAGCTGGTCAAGAACATCGAGGTGGCCGCACGCACCGGCGGTGGCGACCCGGCCGGCAATCCCACGCTGTACGACGCGATCCAGAAGGCGAAGAAGTCGTCGGTCCCCAACGACAACATCGACCGGGCGGTCAAGCGCGGCGCCGGTCTCGAGGCCGGCGCCGCGGACTACCAGACGATCATGTACGAGGGCTACGGCCCCAACGGCGTCGCGCTGCTCATCGAGTGCCTGACCGACAACCGCAACCGCGCCGCCGGCGAGGTGCGCACCGCGATGACCCGTAACGGCGGGTCGATGGCCGACGCCGGCTCCGTGTCGTACCTTTTCAGCCGCAAGGGCGTCGTCACCGTCCCCAAGGAGCAGGACGGCGCGGTGCTCGACGAGGACACCGTGCTGCACGCGGTCCTCGAGGCTGGCGCCGAGGAGGTGGACGACGTCGGCGACACGTTCGAGGTGGTCTCCGACCCCTCCGACCTGGTGGCGGTGCGCACCGCGCTGCAGGACGCCGGACTGGACTACGAGTCGGCGGAGGCGTCGTTCGTGCCGAGTGTCACCGTCGGCGTGGACGAGGACGCCGCGAAGCGTGTGTTCCGGCTGATCGAGGCCCTGGAGGACAGCGACGACGTGCAGAACGTCTTCAGCAACGTCGACGTCCCCGACGAGGTGCTGGCCCGGATCGGCTGAGAGACGACATGCCAGTGGCCCCGGGGATACCCGGGGCCACCGGCGGTCGACTGTGGCTCGCGTTCAGCCGCTCAGCGTGCCTTGTTGGACGCGCCCGGTGCGGCGACTGCTGCCTCGGCGTCGACGATGCCGTAACCGAAGACGGGGGTGAACACGCCCCGTTGCTCGGTCTGGGGCTGGCGGGCGGTCCTGGTGAGCGTCCGGTAGATGTTGTCCAGCGAACGTCCCTGCGCGGCCAGTAGGGCGGCGACGCCGGCGACGTGTGGTGTCGCCATCGAGGTGCCGGCGTACTCGTCGTACGCGTCGGTGTAGCCGCAAGCGGTGCTCCTGCCGGTCCCGGCCGGGACGGTGGAGACGATGTCCTCACCACAGACCGGAAGCACCGAGCCGCCGGGAGCGGAGACCGTCAACAGCTCCGGGTCCACGCCGCCGCTGCTGTAGGCGGCCTTGGCCTCGCGTTTGTCGGTGGCGACGACGCACATGGCGCCGAAGTCGTACGCCGGGGTGTTGCACAGCGGGACGGCGTCGTTGCCCGCTGCCGCGATCACCGCGACGCCTTTGGAGTTGGCGTAGCGAATGGCGTCCTGGACGCTGGTGATGAACCCGCCGTGGACGAGGATCTGCACGCCCTGGACGGCACCGAGGCTCAGGTTGATCACGTCGGCGTCGTGGTCGGCCGCCCAGCGGATCCCGCGGGCGATGTCGGTGAAGGAGCCGCGACCCCCTTCCAGCGCCTTGATCGGCATGATCTTCGCGTCGGGGGCGACGCCGGCCATGCCGATGCCGTTGTCGGTCGCGGCGGCGGCGATGCCGGCGACATGCGTGCCGTGCTCATCGCGGCGGTCACCCTCGCCGTCGGGGCCCTTCCAGTCGCCGTTGCCACAGGAGGGGTTGCACCCGCCCACGAAGGTCGCGCCGGGGACCAGCTTGCCCTTGAGGTCCTCGTGCCGCAGGTCGACGCCGGAGTCGACGACCGCGATGATGGCGCCCTTACCGGTGCTGGTGTCCCACGCCTGCTCGGCGCGAACCTGCTGAGGGCCCCACTGCTGGTCGTAGTAGGGGTCGTCGACCGCGCCGGGCGCCGCAGCTGCCGCGGGGGCCGCGAAGGTCACTGCTGCGGTGACGGCGCCGATGGCGCTACCGAGGAAACGCATGCTCTCTCCCAGGGGGTGTCGGGGGTCTTCCCGTTCTGGTCGTTCTGTGCGTCAGCCTGGCATAACGCCACGCGCCGCCCCCCCATTCCGGCTCGGCAACTCCGGCGGGAGATTTCCGTGACGCTGAGTAACGCCGTACCGCAGGGCTCATGGCTGGCCCCGCGTGTCGGCCCCCGCCCGGGGGAGCGCCCCGCTAAGGTCGTCGTCCGAACATCCGTTCGCACGATCGGGGAAGGGGTGCGGCGGTGCGCGTGCTCGGCATCGATCCGGGGCTGACCCGGTGCGGCCTGGGCGTGGTCCAGGGCTGGCCGGGGCGCCCGCCTAGGCTGGTCGCCGTCGAGGTGGTCCGCACGCCGTCGGACCAGCCGGTCGCGCACCGCCTGTGGCGCGTCGCCGAGGTGGTCGAGGAGTGGACTGAGCGCTACGAACCTGACGCGCTGGCGGTGGAGCGGGTCTTCAGCCAGCACAACGTCAGGACCGTGATGGGCACGGCCCAGGCCAGCGGTCTGGCCCTCGTGGTCGCGGCCCGGCGCGGGATTCCCGTCGCGCTGCACACGCCCAGCGAGGTCAAGGCCGCCGTGACCGGCAGCGGCCGGGCCGGAAAGGAACAGGTCACCACGATGGTGATGCGGCTGCTGGGGCTGGCCGACCGACCCACGCCGGCCGACGCCGCGGACGCGTTGGCGCTGGCCGTCTGCCACCTGTGGCGCGCCCCGGCGACCGCGCGGCTGGAGGCCGCCCGGCTCCGGACGTCTTCGTCCGAGGCCGTACTAGCGCCACCTGGCGGCGGCCGATGATCGCCTTCGTGCAGGGCAGGGTCGCCGCGGTCACCGTGGACAGCGCCGTGGTCGACGTCGGCGGCGTGGGCCTGCAGGTCATGTGTACGCCGGGCACGCTCGCCCGGCTGCGGGTCGGTGAGACCACGACGCTGCCCACCTCCATGGTCGTGCGGGAGGAGTCACTGGCTCTGTTCGGCTTCACCGACGACGACGAACGTGCGCTGTTCGAGCTGCTGCAGACCGCCAGCGGGGTCGGGCCCAAGCTGGCTCAGGCGATGCTGGCCGTGCACGGAGCCGAAACGCTGCGCCGCGCCATCACCGCCGACGACATCGCCACGCTTACCAAGGTGCCGGGGATCGGGCGCAAGGGAGCCCAGCGCATCGTGCTCGAGCTCCGCGACCGGGTCGGGCCACCGTCCGGTGCGGGAGCGGTAGCGGCTCCGGCCGCGACCGCCGGTCGGGTGGCGGTTGCCGGGTGGCGGGGCCAGGTGCACACCGGGCTCCTCGGCCTGGGGTGGTCCGCGCGGGAGGCGGAGGCCGCCGTCGACGCCGTCGCGGACCAGGCGGGGGAGCAGCCGGACGTGCCGGCGCTGCTGCGGGCCGCGCTGCGCAACCTGGCCCGGGCGTGATGGCGGTGCCGACCCCGGACGGCTCCCGGCACGACCCGGCGTACCCCTCGGACCGGCCCACGGGCCGCACGGTCGTGCAGGCTGAAGCCGACGGTGACGAGCGGACGGTCGAGGCGGCGCTGCGGCCGCGCAGCCTCGACGAGCTCATCGGGCAGCAGCGGGTGCGCGAGCAGCTGTCACTGGTCCTGGAGGCTGCGCGCGCCGCGCAGCGCGTCCCCGACCACGTGCTGCTGGCGGGGCCACCGGGGCTGGGCAAGACGACGCTCGCGATGATCGTGGCGGCGGAGATGTCGGCTCCGCTGCGGGTCACCAGCGGTCCGGCGATCCAGCACGCCGGCGACCTGGCGGCGATCCTGTCCGGGCTCGGCGAGGGTGAGGTGCTGTTCCTCGACGAGATCCACCGGATGTCCCGCCCGGCCGAGGAGATGCTCTACCTCGCCATGGAGGACTTCCGGGTCGACGTCGTCGTGGGGAAGGGGCCCGGGGCCACCGCCATCCCGCTCGAGATCCCGCGCTTCACGCTGGTCGGCGCGACCACCCGCGCGGGCCTGCTGCCGGGCCCGCTGCGGGACCGGTTCGGGTTCACCGCGCGGCTGGAGTTCTACGACCCCGCGGAGCTCGAGCTCATCGTGCGCCGGTCCGCGCGGCTGCTCGACGTGGTGGTCAGCGACGACGGCGCCGCCGAGATCGCCGCCCGCTCCCGGGGCACGCCGCGCATCGCGAACCGGCTGCTGCGTCGGGTCCGTGACTACGCGCAGGTGCGCGCCGACGGGGTGGTCGACCGTGACCTGGCACGGGCCGCGCTCGAGCTGTACGAGGTCGACGACCTCGGGCTCGACCGCCTCGACCGGTCGGTGCTCGACGCGCTCTGCGCCCGCTTCGGTGGCGGGCCGGTGGGCCTCGGCACCCTCGCGGTCGCCGTGGGCGAGGAGCGGGAGACCGTCGAGGAGGTCGCCGAGCCGTTCTTGGTCCGCGCCGGGTTCCTGGCCCGGACCCCGCGCGGCCGGCTGGCAACGGCCGCGGCGTGGCGTCACCTCGGTCTGGTCGCACCCGCCGCGGCGTCGCCCGCTGCCGGCGAGACGCTGTTCGACGACGTCGACCGATAGACTCCGCGCCCGTGGAGGGTATCGCTGGCCTGCTGCCGTTCCTGCTGATCCTCGCGCTGTTCTGGCTGCTGATCCTGCGGCCGGCGCGCAAGAAGCAGCAGGCGGTGGCGCAGCTGCGCGCCGGCCTGTCGCCCGGTGACGCGGTGCTGCTGGGCAGCGGGCTGTATGGCACGATCACCGCGATCGCAGACGACGGCCTGCGGGTGGAGATTTCGCCCGGCGTCGTGGTCCGGGTGCACCGTGACGCGGTGGTGTCCACCGAGCAGCCGATCACACCACGCCGGGAGCACCCACCCGGGCAGGACGCCGAGGACGAGCCACGCCCCCCGCCGGCGTGACCAGCTGGCGATCCGGGCACCTTGACGACTAGGAGCGGACCACCGTGGCCACCAAGACGTCCCGCCCCGCGCGCAGCCTCGCCGTCTTCGGTCTGGTGCTCGCGGCGATGTTCGGTGCCGTGGCGCTGGGTGGCACATGGACCCCGGCGCTGGGCCTGGACCTGCAAGGCGGCACCCGGATCACGCTGAGCGCCGACGCCGTCGACGGCAGCGACGACGTGACCGAGGCCAAGATGACCGAGGCGGTCGACATCATCCGGCAGCGGGTCAACGGCAGCGGCGTCGCCGAGGCCGAGGTGACCCAGCAGGGCGGCAACCAGATCGTGGTGGAGATCCCGGGCCAGCAGCGCGGCGACCTGGCCGCGACGATCGGCGACACCGCACAGCTGCGGTTCCGGCTGGTCGCCGCCGGGCCGGCCCCCGGGGTGGCGGCGCCGCAGCCCACCCCGACCCCCGGCGCGAGCCCGACC
>JALYMZ010000061.1 GCA_030773435.1 Actinomycetota bacterium
GGCCCTCCGCGTCGCTGCGGTAGCGCCGCTCCACGAGGTCGCGCAGCAGCTGGGCCTGTGCGGTTCGCTCGAGGTGAGGTCCGTCGCCTCGCACGAGCCGCGCGACAGCGATCGCCTCGGCCGCGCGCTCGACGGCGAGGACCTGCAGCCGGCGGGGCTGCGCGCCGCCGCCCGGCAGGAGCACGAGTCGCCCGAAGACCTGCTCACGAACGGCGACCGGCCGGACGACCCACCCCTCGGGTCCGACCGAGGCCTCGACGGACGACGGCGCGGTGCGGCGCGACCGGCTCTCCCAGTTGGCGAGCACAGCGGCGGCCTCCCGCCCCGCGAGCGCCGCGGCGAGGACGCGGTGACCCGGGCTCTCGAGCACCACCGGCGCGCCAGCGAGCGCGGCGGCGTCCTCGGCGACCTGCTGCGGCGAGGACCCGTCGATCCCGCGCCGCGCGAACAGCTCGTACAACCGCTCCGAGGCCTGCAGCTCGGCGTACGAGCTGGACACGATCGAAGCGTGCACGCTCTCGGTGATGGCGACGAACGGCACCTCGACCGGCAGCCCGATCACCGGCAGGCCGACCCGGTCGGCGGCGGCCAGCAGGGCCGGCGGCGGGTTGACCCACCGCTCGCCGAGCTGGAGCAGCAGCCCGCTGGCCCGGGCACGGTCGACGGCCGCGACGTAGCGCCGCAGCTCGTCGTTGCTCGTGGGCAGCGCGACGCCCGTGGTGAGGACCAGCTCCCCGCCGCGCAGGAGGCCTTCGACCTTGCTCAGCTCGAGGACGTGCACCCACCGGACCGGCCGCAACAGGCCCGCCTCGCCGGCGAGGACCACCGGCTGCCCGGCCTGCACCTCTGGCAGCGCCAGCACGTCGGCGACGGTGAGCCGGGCGCTAACTTCGGCGGTGGGCATGCGCGCTCCTCAGGACGGCGGAACTGGACCAGGCTGTCAGGACGGTGGGGGTCGAACTGACACCCTGGCGATTGTGGCGGTCGGCGCCGGCCCGGAACATGGGGGGCGTGACCGACTCGACAGATCCCACGCAGCTCCCGGTCGTCCGCTCCTGGATCGACGGGGCCCCGGCCGGAGGGCTCTCGCGGCTCGCCGACGTCTACGACCCCGCGACCGGCGCCGTCGCGCGGACGGTCGCGCTCGCGGACGGGGACGACGTGCGTGCCGCCGTCGCAGCCGCCGCGCGGGCGTTCCCGGCGTGGCGCGACACCTCCCTGAGCCGCCGCACCGCGGTGCTGTTCGCGTTCCGCGAGCTGCTGAACGCGCGCAAGCAGGAGCTGGCCGAGATCATCACCGCCGAGCACGGCAAGGTCCTCTCCGACGCCCTCGGCGAGGTGACGCGCGGTCTGGAGGTCGTCGAGTTCGCCTGCGGCATCCCGCACCTGCTGAAGGGCGGCTTCTCCGAGGGCGTGTCGAGTGGCGTGGACGTCTACTCCATCCGTCAGCCCGTCGGCGTGGCCGCGATCATCAGCCCGTTCAACTTCCCCGCGATGGTGCCGTGCTGGTTCTTCCCCGTCGCGATCGCCGCCGGCAACACGGTCGTCCTCAAGCCGAGCGAGAAGGACCCGAGCGCCGCGAACTGGCTCGCGGCGCTGTGGCAGGAGGCAGGCCTGCCCGACGGCGTCTTCAACGTGCTGCACGGCGACAAGGTCGCTGTCGACGGGCTGCTGGAGCACTCCGACGTCGCCACGGTGTCCTTCGTCGGCAGCACGCCGATCGCCCGCTACGTGTACGAGACGGGGACCTCGCAGGGCAAGCGCGTCCAGGCCCTCGGCGGCGCCAAGAACCACATGGTGGTGCTGCCCGACGCCGACCTTGCGCTGGCCGCGGACGCCGCGGTCAACTCCGGGTTCGGGTCGGCCGGCGAGCGGTGCATGGCCATCTCGGCGCTCGTCGCGGTGGAGCCGATCGCAGACGAGCTGGTCGCGAAGATCTCGGACCGGATGACGACGTTGCGCACCGGCGACGGCCGCCGCGGCTGCGACATGGGCCCGCTCGTGACCGGCGCGCACCGCGACAAGGTCGCGTCCTACGTCGAGCAGGGAGTGAGCGACGGCGCTGACCTAGTCGTGGACGGCCGCGACCCGAAGGTCGACGGCGAGCCGGACGGCTTCTGGCTCGGCCCGACGCTGTTCGACCGGGTGCTGCCGGGGATGAGCATCTACGACGACGAGGTGTTCGGCCCGGTGCTGTCGGTGATCCGCGTCAGCTCGTACGACGACGCGCTGACGCTGGTGAACCGCAACCCCTACGGCAACGGCACCGCCATCTTCACCAACGACGGCGGCGCGGCTCGGCGCTACCAGAACGAGGTCGAGGTCGGCATGGTCGGTGTCAACGTCCCGATCCCCGTGCCGATGGCCTACTACTCGTTCGGCGGCTGGAAGAGCTCGCTGTTCGGCGACACGCACGCCCACGGCACCGAGGGCGTGCACTTCTTCACCCGGGGGAAGGTCGTGACGAGCCGGTGGCTCGACCCCAGCCACGGCGGGCTCAACCTGGGGTTCCCGCAGAACACCTGACGACGGGCTGGTTCTGCGGCGGCGGGGCGGCGAGCCCTCTGCAGGGCTGTCGACAGCGGCCCAGTCGGGCGCGCTGATAGCGGAGTCGCTGCAGCACCATGCGGAGGTGCTTGAGGCGATCTGGCTGCGCGACGGGCTGGGTGCCGCTGAGCTGGCCCGGACCAGCCTGTACGCGTACTACGCCGAGCACCTGCCGAGACCGAGCGCCATCTGCTGTCCGGCCTGGTCGAGCAGGCTGGGCCGGTCGCCTGAGGTCGGCGCGACAGGCCGTTGGAGGCCGACCCTCACAGAACGACCTGCTCAGAGAACGCCCTGCGCCTCGGTGAGGACGCTGCGCAGGATCTGCTCCATCTCGTCGAACTGCGCCTGCTCGCTCGTCAGCGTCGGGGCGAGCTGGATGATCGAGTCGCCGCGGTCGTCCGGTCGGCAGATCAGGCCGGCGGCGAGCAGCCTGGGCGCGAGGAAGCCGCGCAGCAGCCGCTCGCGCTCGGCGGCGTCGAACCGCACGTTGCCGTTCTTGTCCTTGACGAGCTCGAGTGCCCAGAAGAACCCGGCGCCGCGCACGTCGGCGACCATCGGCAGGTCGCGCAGCCGGTCGAGGGTGGCGTGCAGCGCGCTCTCCTGCGACTGCACGTGCCCGAGCAGCTTCTCCCGCTCGAACAGGGCGAGGTTGGCCAGCGCAACCGCGCACGCGACCGGGTGCCCGGCGAAGGTGAGCCCGTGGGCGAACGAGGTCGTGCCGGTCGAGAACGGCTCGGCGAGCCGGTCGCTGATCATGACCCCGCCGAGCGGGGCGTAGCCGCTGGTCGCGCCCTTCGCCCAGGTGATCATGTCCGGCCGGTAGTCGTACCGCTCCGCTCCGAACCAGTGGCCGAGCCGCCCGAACGCGCAGATCACCTCGTCCGACACGAGCAGCACGCCGTACCGGTTGCAGATTTCCCGCACCCGGGCGAAGTAGCCGGGCGGCGGCGGGATGCTGCCGCCGGCGTTCTGCACCGGCTCGAGGAAGACCGCGGCGACCGACTCCGGGCCTTCCATGATCAGCGCGCGCTCGATCTGGTCGGCGGCCCACGCCCCGTACGCCTCCGGGTTGTCGGCGTGCTCGGCCGCCCGGAACAGGTGCGCGTTCGGCACCTTCACCCCGCCCGGCATCATCGGCTCGTACGGCGCCTTCATCGCCGGTACGCCGGTGAGCGCGAGCGCCCCCATCGTGACGCCGTGGTAGGCCCACTGGCGGCTCAGCACCTTGTAGCGCCCGGGCTGGCCGACCAGCTTGAAGTACTGCCGGGCCAGCTTGAGCGCGGTCTCGACCGCCTCGCTGCCCCCGGTGGTGAAGAAGAC
>JALYMZ010000062.1 GCA_030773435.1 Actinomycetota bacterium
GCCAGTTCACCCTCAGGCAGCCACTCCCGCACATCCGGAGGCATCAAAAACGACTGATCGACGTCATCGGCACGAATGAAGTTTCGCGGCATGCCCCATCATCTCAACCGGCGACACCCTCCCCTCGAAGGCGCGCCTTTGTGCGACAGGCTCGTTCCGTGGATCGTGGTGGTCCGTGTGCGGGGTGCGACCACCGTCTTCCACGGTTCCGTGGATCGCGGTGGTCCGTGTGCGGGCTGCGACCACCGTTTTGCACGGTTCCGTGGATCCTGGTGGTCACCGTGCGGCGCCACGGCCGCGGACCGGCGCCGCTCAGTCCCGCGGCAGCGGATCCCGCGCGACCGGGCAGGACATGCACCGCGGGCCGCCACGTCCCGACCCGAGCTCGGAGCCGGCGACGGCGACGACCTCGATGCCGTTTGCCTGCAGCCGGGCATTGGTCTCCATGTTGCGCTCGTACGCCACCGCAATCCGCGGCGCCAGCGCCAGCGTGTTGTTGCCGTCGTCCCACTGCTCCCGCTCGGCGGTCACCGGGTCCAGGCCGGTGTCGATCTGGCGGAGCGTGTCGATGCCCATCGCCTTGGCGGCCGCGACCAGGAACGGCTCCGGCTCGGCGACCCGGAGCACCAGCTCCTCGGCACCGCCCGCGGAGCCGCGGTCGGTGCACGTGACCGAGAGCGCGACGAGTGTGTCGGCCACGTTGGGATACATGACGATGGCGTCGGCGTCGACCATGGTGCACACCGTGTCCAGGTGCATGGTGGCGCGCTGCTGCGCGATCGGCACCGCGAGCACCGTGTGCGCGAGGTCGTCGGCGAAGACCTGGCGCGCCAACCGCTCCACGCCGGCCGGCGTGGTCCGCTCACCGACCCCGACGGCGAGCACGCCGGGTGCCATCAGGAGCACGTCGCCACCCTCGAGGTGCTCGAGGTCCCAGCCGTAGGCCCGCGGGGTGCCGGTGAAGCGGGGGTGGTGCGCGTAGATCAGGTCGGTCAGCTGGCTCTCCCGCTCCCGCGCCGGCATCGCCAGGCTCGTTACCGCAACGTGGTCGCCGACCCAGACGCTGGAGTCACGGGTGAAGAGCAGGTTCGGCAGCGGGTCGACGAGGAAGTCGTCGTGGCTGAGCAGGCTGGTGACGAGCCCGCGGCCCCCGCGGACCTCGTCGTTGCGCAGCCCGGCGGTGAGCACCTCGGCGAGCCCGGCCGGGTCGAGGTCGGCGAGTGCTCCACGTAGGTAGGTGCGCAGTGTGTCTCCCAACCGCGGCGTCTCGGTGACATCGCGGACCGCGGTCGCGCGTGCCTGCGGCTGGGTCAGCGTCTCGACCAGCAGCTCGGCGAGGTAGAGCACCTCCACTCCGCGGGTGCGCAACGCCTCGGCGAAGGCGTCGTGCTCGTCCTGTGCCCGGCCGACCCACGGGATGCCGTCGAAGAGCAGCGTGTCGTTGTTGCGCGGCGTCAGGCGCTTCAGCTCCGGCCCCGGCCGGTGCAGCATGACGGTCCGCAGCCGGCCGACCTCGCTGTCCGACCCGTGCCGTCTCGTCATGGGCAGAGACTATGCCGCCAGCCGGGCGAGCTCGACGGCGGTGACCGCAGCCAGCACGACGCAGACGCCGGCGCCCACGTAGTGCAGCAGCGACAGCCGCAGGTGCCGCAGCAGCCGGCCGACGAGCACCGCCGCGCCGGAGACAGTCAGCAGCGCCGCCCAGGCACCGACGAAGACCGCGACCGGGTCCGCGGTGCGGGTCACCTGCCCGATCGTGAGCAGCTGGGACAGGTCACCCCACTCGGCCGCGAGCAGCACCACGAATGACGCGCCCGCCGCCCGCCACCCGGTCCGGGCGTCGCCGGCCTTCCCGGCGTACTCCTGTTCCTGGACCCGCTCCCGTTGGTCCGCCCCGGCGGCGGTGCGCAGCAGCACGGCCGCACCGAGCGCGAAGATCACCAGGGTCACCACCAGCAGCACCCAACGCGGCAGCGCGGTGGCGAGGTGTCCGGCGGTGACGGCCACTAGCGTCTGCACGGAGAAGGCGGCGCCGACTCCGACCCACACCGGGAGCGGGCGGTATCGCGCGGCGAGCACCAGCGTGGCGACGAAGGTCTTGTCCGGCAGCTCCACCGGCACCACCAGGGCGAACGTGGTGAGCACGACGCGCACGTCGATGATCGGACGCTCCTTCGGACGTCACCACAGGTCACGGGCGCAGGCCACCGCCCGCGCCAGCACCACCTTGACCGGCTGCCGGGTCGCCGCGGCGACGGCGGCCACGTGCTCGTACTCGGGCTGGACGTTGACCACCCGGCCGTCGAGCACGGCGACCTTGACGTCGACGCCGAGACCGTCGACCGCCACGGTGACGGTGCGGCGGTCCAGCGCCTCCTTGCCGACCGGGCTGTGGCGCAACCCGATCGTGGTGGTCTCGGTGAACACCACATCTTCGACGGCGACGGCCCGGTCGGCGGTGACGAGCACCGACAGCTGGTGCGCCGGACGGCCCTTCTTCATGAGGATCGGGGTGAGCCAGGCGTCGCTCGCGCCGGCATCGAGGAGCCGGTCCAGCACCAGCGGCCACAGCCGGGGGTCGAGGTCGTCGACGTTGCACTCCAGCAGCAGCGCCTGCGGGTGGCGATCCGTGGCTCGGTACTCCTCACCGATCAGGAGGCGGACGACGTTGGGGTGGCCGGCGGGATCTCGGCCGCCGGCGCCGGTGCCGGTCACGGTCACGGCCATCGGGGGCTGCCCGCCCCACGCGTCGACCCACTCGGCCAGCAGCGCCGCACCGGTCGGGGTGCACAGCTCGTGCCGGCCCGGTCCAGCGTACGTCGGAGCCCCGCGCAGCAGCGCCACGACCGCCGGAGCGGGCACCGGCAGGGAGCCGTGGGCGGTCTTCACCCGCCCGGCCCCCACCGCCACCGGGGAGGCGTGCAGCGTGGTGAGCCCGCGCCGCTGCAACTCGACCAGGCCCGCACACACGCCGACCACGTCCACGATGGCGTCGAGCGCGCCGACCTCGTGGAAGTGCACGTCGTCGGCGTCACCGCCGTGGACGGCGGCCTCGGCCGCCGCCAGCCGGGCGAAGGTCCCAACCGCCCGGGTCCGCACCGTCTCGTCCAGCGCAGCCTCAGCCAGGC
>JALYMZ010000063.1 GCA_030773435.1 Actinomycetota bacterium
ACTTCCGATGATCGGCTTGACAGTGCATCGACAGGCCGACCGCCGGAACGGAGCGCGAGCCCCGTTCCTTTCACGCCTTTTCCATCTTTATTGGGAAGACGTGAAACCAACTGTGCATTGTTGGTGAACTTCGCCTGCCAATGCGGCTGCTTGTTGATGCCGCCGCCCTTACCCATCGGTCGGAGTTCCCGGATGAGCCGGGTGGTGTCCAGGCGCTGCTCGATCGCGTCGGTGAGCGGCCGGAGGTGGTTCAGCTCCGGCGCGGTGAGGAGCATCTTCTGCCCCTCGAAGTTGAACGGGAACGCGAAGGAGCGCATGGTGATGCCCACGGTCTTGGCGAGGGGCGCGGCTCGCCCTAGCTACGGCTGGATAAGCCGCTGCCAGCGTCGGCCCGACCAGGCGAGGTATCCGGACCGGCCATGCGGGTTGGCCCGCGCACTGCCGTCACCCAAGGCGCTCGTCCGCGACGTCTCAACCAACCTGAGAATGCCCTGAGAGGTCGGCCGCGGGGCCGCGGTCAGCCGCCCGACTTACTAGCAGTCCACCGGCGCCACCGCCGCTGGACGGTCCTCGAGCGGTTGGTCCACCCCGGCAAGTACACCGGCCCGACCGAGTTCTAGCAGCGGCCGTCGGCGCCAGCCAGCAGGCCCTCCGACGTGCACCTTCGAGAGTCGAACTTGCCGCGGTCGTTTCTGCAGCCGGTCCCGGGAGTGCTCTGCGCGGACTATTGGATCAAGGTTCTCGGCAGACTGGGGAAGCCGACGAGGCCGACCGCACATGCCCCACGCCAACCCTGGAGGTGCTTCTGATGGGCTCTGCAAGCAGTCCCCGCGACGACGAGCCGGAGTTCCGCATGCTGCCCATCTGGTCAGCTCTGCCCGAGGGGGTGCTGGGAGAGCCCTTCAGCGGCGAGCGGCTTCTGCAGTACGTGGCACACGAGGAACTCTTCGAGGAGCACCTGGAGTATCGCCGCGGCCCGCACGACGTCTGGCTGGACGCCTCCGCACCAGAAACTCCCGCGCCCCGCGAGACTCCCGAGCTGAGCCGTTCTGACGTCAACGAGCTCCGGCTCGAGCACCCGGGACTCGCCGACATCCCGTACGCAGAACCGCTGGTCTTCCTGGCGGCATGTAGTTCTTCGACCACCTTCTGGCGCCGAGCTGTGGCGGCTGGGTGGGCTCCCAGTCAGGAGGACCTTGCACTGATGATCTGGGCTCGGAAGAGGATCACGGGCCCTGATGGCCTGGAGCCCGCGCAGGGCGGACCCGCTTGAGCCCAGCTGAGTGAAGAACCCGTGGCGCTGACGCCGGGAGCACGTTCGCAGCACGTTCAGGTGCAGAACAAGAGTTGCCCGTGGCAATTCACGTAGTTGCCCACCTGAGCAGAACAGTGATCACTACTGAAGGCGAGGACGCATCCATGTCGACGAATGACCGGAGCAGCCAAGAAGGGGCGAGTCTGGCAGAGACCGGGCTCTGTCCGCCCGTGACCCACGGGGCCGTCGACGACGGTCAGGTGCCGTCGGGGGCGACCCAGCCGGCAGCTACTGAGCGGGCTGCAGCACTTGCGGCTGACACCGCCGACCGGCGGTCAGCAGGACCGGAGCCAGTGCGACCGCGTCGTGGTGGCGGCTCAGGTGCGGACATGGCCTGTCGCGTGACCGCCGCACGCCCCCCTCGGCGGACCGGGTGTCCTGGCTGCGCCAGTTGAACCCCGACGACCCCACCGCCGCCCTGCCGCGTCAAGGGCTGACCGTCGTGGAACTCGGAACAGCCTCGGTCCCCTACGGCCACTGGCCGACCGCGGTCCTGTCGCTGGCCCTCGACGTGGTCCGCGCGGGGCGCTCCTGTTCTACGTCGAGTCTGGCGGCTACGCGGGCCGGCGCCTCCGCGGCTGAGATGTCTCAGCGTTGCTGCAGCCCGCTGGTTCGCGTCCACCACGACGAGGACCTCGTGGTCTACACCCCCGTGGTCGAGTCGGACCGCACGCCGAGGACCTCGTTGTCGCACAACGTGACGGTGGACGGTCGGCGCTATTTCTCCTGCTGCATCCCGACCCTGCGGAACGTCGCGCTGGCTCTCTCTGAACACGATCAGCCACATGGCCCCGCCGTTGTCGTGTTCGACGAGGCCGACAGCATGCGCCCCTACGTCGACGTGACCGAGATCCACAGCGCATCGCCGGCCCTGCGACTGCCGCGGCAGCAGAGCGACAGATGGCGGGCTCGAGATCTGCTGGCTTTCGCCGAACCTCGGGTTGCTCCGACGGTGGTGGTGTGGCACGAACCGTCTACAACGCAAGCTCCGTCGCGGCTCTCCTGACGGTAAGTCTCATGCACGTCATCGTCGAGTGGCCCGACGGCGGCCCAACAGTCCGCCTGCACGTCTCCCGGCGCGACAATAGCTCTGCGCCCTGGCCCGAGCCGGTAACGCTACACGCGGCGTCGGACCTGATGGACCGACCGTGACACGCATCCCCCGAGCTCGCACCGCGGCGCACACGCTGACTGCCACCGCAACGGACGTTCAGCCAGCACCAGGTGAGACCGACAGCCGCAAGCCCACGCCGTCGTGAGCCTGCGGCCGGGCCTGCTCCATGCGGCCGGGCCTGCTCCACCTCACGGCGCGGTCGAACCTTTGTAGGGCAAGCGTGTAGTGGTAGGCACGTCTCGAAACGGTGGCACCATTCGGCCGATGCTCCAGCCACAGCCGTTGGCCGTGGGCCGGTCTCAGCCAGAGCGGGACACTCCTCGCGCACCAGCAGCGGATACCGACGCCTTCAGCGCGCCGCGGTGGTAGCGCCGGGATCAGTTACCTGCAGCCCTGTACTGCTCCACGACGTCGGCGCTCAGGCGCCCGCGCGGCGAGACCTTGATGCCGTTGGCTTCCGCCCAGACGCGCACCGCCTTCGAGTCCACCTCGGTCGAGGTACGCTGCTGAGGTGCGGCAGCCCGAGCCTTCCGACCGCCGCCAGCCCCACCCAGGGGCCGGGCGACCGAGATGAACGGCGCCAGGACCTCGCGGAGGTCCCCGGCGTGCTCCTCGTTGAGGTCGATCTGGTACTGCTTGCCGTCCAGCCCGAACGTGACGGTCTCGGCGGCCTCCGACCCGTCAATGTCGTCCTCGAGCCTCGTCACTACCTTCTGAGCCACGCTGTCTCCTGGTCCTCGGCTTGGCGGGCAGGCTAGCGCCGGGCGGCTCAAGAGGCTGGTTGTGCTGGGATAACGGCGTGGCGACGCAGCTGTGGGTGGTCCGGGCCGCCACGGCGCCCGCTACGCCGACGAGTTCCTCAACACTCTTACATCGTGGTGGGGTTCGAGGAGCTCAGCACGGACGACCTGGGCGCCACCAACGAGGCAGCACTTCGGGCTCGTGCCACCGATCCTCGACTTCGCGTCTTCGCCAACCAGGTCGGCAACTTCGGCTACCACATCGACGTCGGCCACGTGGTCATCGTCCCGAGGGCGCACCCCGGGGGCAACAGTCCATCGTCGGTGGT
>JALYMZ010000064.1 GCA_030773435.1 Actinomycetota bacterium
CCACGACCACACCTCCTCGGTCACGAACGGCAGGAACGGCGCCAGCAGCCGCAGCTGCACCGACAGCGCGACCGCCAGGGTGGCCCGCGCCGACGCGGCCGGCGCCTCGCCGCGGCCGCCGTACGCCCGCTCCTTGACCAACTCGAGGTAGTCGTCGCAGAACGACCAGAAGAACCGCTCCGTGACCTCCAGCGCGCTGGTGTAGTCGAAGCGCTCGAACGCCGCGGTCGCCGCGCGGACGGTCTGGTTCAGGCCGGCGAGCAGCGCGCGGTCCAGCGGCTCGGCGACCGCTGCGAGGTCCGCCGACACCGCACCCAGCCCCAGCACGAACTTCGACGCGTTGAGCACCTTCATCGCCAGCCGTCGCCCGACCTTCATCTGCGCCTCGTCGAACGGCGTGTCGGTGCCGGGCCGCGCCGAGGCGGCCCGCCAGCGCACCGCGTCCGCCCCGTACCGGTCGAGGATCTCGGTCGGCACGACCACGTTGCCTTTCGACTTGCTCATCTTCTTGCGGTCGGGGTCGACGACGAACCCGGAGATCGCCGCGTGCGACCACGGCACTGTGCCGTGCTCGAAGTGCGACCGGACGACGGTGGCGAACAGCCAGGTGCGGATGATCTCGTGCGCCTGCGGACGCATGCTCATCGGGAAGGTGCGACCGAACAGGTCGGGGTCGCGCTCCCAGCCGCACGCGATCTGCGGCGTCAGCGACGACGTCGCCCAGGTGTCCAGCACGTCCGGGTCGGCGGTGAAACCGTCCGGCTTCCCGCGCTGGTCCTCGTCGTAGCCCGGCGGCGCCTGCGACTGCGGGTCGACCGGCAGGTCGTCCTCGCTGGGCACGATGGGGGAGTCGTGGTGCGGCTCGCCGTCGCCGTCCAGCGGGTACCACACCGGGATCGGCACGCCGAAGAAGCGCTGCCGGCTGACCAGCCAGTCCCCGTTCAGCCCGCCGACCCAGTTGTCGTAGCGGTGCCGCATGAACTCCGGCACCCAGGTGATCTGCCGGCCGCGGTCGATGAACGCCTGGCGCAGGTCGGCGTCCCGGCCCCCGTTGCGGATGTACCACTGCCGGGCCGAGACGATCTCCAGCGGCTTGCTGCCGCGCTCGTAGAACTTCACCGGGTGGGTGATCGGCCGCGGCTCGCCCGCGAGGTCGCCGCTCGCGCGCAGCAGTTCCACGATCGCCTCGCGCGCGTAGTGCACGGTCTTGCCGGCGAGCTCGGAGTACGCCGCTGCGGCCGCGTCGGCGCCGAGCCACGCGGGGGTCTCCGTGGCGAACCGGCCGTCGCGGCCGATCACGGTGCGGGTCGGCAACTGCAGCTCCCGCCACCACGTCACGTCGGTGGTGTCGCCGAACGTGCAGATCATCGCCACACCGGTGCCCTTGTCGGGCTCGGCCAGCGGGTGCGCCACCACGGGAACCTCGACGCCGAACAGCGGCGTGCGGACCGTGCCGCCGACCAGGTCCCGGTACCGCTCGTCGTCCGGGTGCGCGACCAGCGCGACGCAGCACGGGATCAGCTCCGGCCGGGTGGTCTCGATCTGCACCGGCGACCCGCCGTCGCGGGAGAACGCCACCCGGTGGAAGGCGCCGGGGGACTCCCGGTCCTCCAGCTCCGCCTGCGCGATCGCGGTCTGGTCGCTGACGTCCCACAGCGTGGGCGCTTCCGCGACGTACGCCTCGCCACGGGCGAGGTTGCGCAGGAACGCCCGCTGCGACGCCGCCCGCGCCACGTCCCCGATGGTGGTGTAGGTCTGTGTCCAGTCCACCGACAGCCCGACCTTGCGCCACAACGCCTCGAAGGCCTGCTCGTCCTCCTGCACCAGCCGTTCACACAGCTCGATGAAGTTCCCCCGCGACACCGGGACCTGCCGCTTCGGGTCGGGCTTGTCCGGCGGGGTGAAGCCGGCGTCGTACGGCAGCGACGGGTCGCAACGGACGCCGAAGTAGTTCTGCACCCGGCGCTCGGTCGCCAGGCCGTTGTCGTCCCAGCCCATCGGGTAGAACACCGCGCGCCCCCGCATCCGCTGGAACCGCGCGACGGTGTCGGTGTGCGTGTAGGAGAAGACGTGACCGACGTGCAGCGACCCGGACACGGTCGGCGGTGGGGTGTCGATCGAGAACACGTCCGAGCGGGGCCGGCTGCGGTCGAACCGGTACGTGCCCTGCCGCTGCCACAGCGGGACCCACTTGTCCTCCAGCCCTTCCAGCCCGGGCCGGTCGGGAACGCGCGCCGGCGCCGGGCGGCCGTGGTCGGGGTCTCCCATGCCGGTCGATTCTACGGGCCGGGGCGGAAACGCTCGCAATGCGATACTGGTCGCGATGGCAGACCGAACCCGAGCGGCGGCCCGGACCTCTCCGTCGTACCCCGCTGTCGAGGCTGCGCTGCTGTCCCGCTGGCCCGAGACCCGGATCGCCCCGTCACTGGACCGCATCCGGGCGCTGTGCGACCTGCTCGGCCAGCCGCAGCGCGCCGCGCCGGTGATCCACCTGACCGGGACCAACGGCAAGACCTCGACCGCCCGGATGGTGGACAGCCTGGTCCGACGCCTCGGCCTGCGCACCGGCCGCTTCACCAGCCCCCACCTGGAGTCGATGCGCGAGCGCATCTGCGTTGACGGCCAGCCGCTGACGCCGGAGCGCTTCGCCGAGGTCTTCGCCGAGGTGGCGCCGTACGCCGAGGTGGTGGAGCGGACCGGGCGGCACCCGGTGTCGTTCTTCGAGCTGGTGACCGCGATGGCGTTCGCCGCGTTCGCCGACGCGCCGGTCGACGCGGTCGTGCTCGAGGTCGGCATGGGCGGTGCCTGGGACGCCACCAACGTGGCCGACGGGCAGGTGGCCGTGGTGACCCCGGTCGCGGTCGACCATGCCTCCTACCTCGGGTCGACCCCCGAGGAGATCGCGGTGGAGAAGAGCGGCATCCTCAAGCCGGGTTCGTTCGCGGTGCTCGCCCAGCAGCCGATCGAGGTCGCCGAGGTGCTGCTGCGGCGCGCCGTCGAGGTCGAGGCCACGGTAGCGCGGGAGGGGCTGGAGTTCGGCGTGTCCGCGCGCCGGGCAGGTGTGGGTGGCCAGGAGGTCGACCTGAAGGGGCTGGCCGGGCAGTACGCCGGAATCTTCCTCCCGCTGCACGGGGCGCACCAGGCACACAACGCCGCCTGCGCGGTGGCGGCGGTGGAGGCGCTGTCGGGCGGCACCGCGCTGGACGCCGAGGCGGTGCGGGCGGCCTTCGCGGAGGTGGAGTCGCCGGGCCGGCTGGAGGTGGTCCGCCGCAGCCCGACCATCGTCGTCGACGCCGCGCACAACCCGCACGGCGCCCGGGCGGCGGCGCAGGCGGTGCAGGAGGCATTCGCGTTCAGCCCGCTGGTCGGCGTGGTCGGTGTGATGGGGGACAAGGACGCCGAGGGGATGCTCGAGGCGTTCGAGCCGGTGCTGTCCACAGTGGTCTGCACGCAGAACGCCACGCCCCGGGCGATGCCGGCCGAATCGCTCGGCGAGCTGGCCCGCCGCGTCTTCGGCGGTGAGCGGGTCGCGGTGGTGCCGCGGCTCGACGACGCGCTGGACCAGGCCGCCGCGCTGGCGGAGTCGGGCGGTGCCGTGGGGGAGGCCATCGGCTCGGGCGGCGTGCTCGTCACCGGCTCGGTGATCACCGCCGGGGAGGCCCGCACCCTGCTGCGGCGAGGAACGTGAGCCCGCTGCGGACGATGGCGGCCGCGGTGCTGTCCCTGGAGGCGGTCGTGCTGTTCCTCACCACGCCGGTGATGATCCAGGTCGAGGGTGTCGACGCCACGGCGGCGCTGCTCGCCGGCCTCGGGCTCGCTGTGCTGGCGGTGGCCACCGCAGGGCTGTTGCGGTTCGGCTGGGCCTACGGGGTCGGTTCGCTGCTGCAGGTCGGCGCGGTCGCGCTCGGGTTCGTCGTACCACTGATGTTCGTGCTGGGTCTGCTGTTCGCGGCGTTCTGGGCGCTCGCGCTGATGCTCGGCCGGCGGGTCGAGCGGCTGAGGGCCGAACGCGGCACCCCCTGAGTAGGCTGACCAGCCATGTCGCAGCGCACGCTGGTCCTGCTCAAGCCCGACGCAGTACGGCGCGGCTTGGTCGGCGAGATCCTGCACCGCTACGAGGCCAAGGGCCTGTCCGTCGTCGCCATGGACCTGCGCACGATTGGCGACGACGTCGCCGACCGGCACTACGCCGAGCACCTCCAGCATGACTTCTACCCGCCGCTGCGAGCCTTCGTCACCGGCGGGCCGCTCGTCGCCGCGGTGCTGGAGGGCGATCAGGCGGTCGAGGTGGTGCGGCTGCTCAACGGCGCCACCGACGCGCGCGTGGCGGCCCCGGGCACGATCCGCGGCGACCTGGCGCTGTCGAACCGCGAGAACCTCGTGCACGGCTCCGACTCCGCCGACTCCGCCGCCCGCGAGATCGAGATCTTCTTCCCGGACCTGGGATGACGTCTGCCGTGTGGTAGTTGCCGTAGCGCCCGCCCCGCGGCTGCGTGCGGCGCGTGTCGTCCCCGGAACCGGCCCGTTCCCAACTTAGGCTGATGGCGTCTCGCCACGATGTAACGACGGCGCACGACGAACAACGAGCAAGGGACCGCGTCGGCATGCCCAACAGCCTCATCGGTCGTGACATGGCCGTCGACCTCGGCACGGCCAACACGCTGGTCTACGTACGCCGCAAGGGGGTGCTGCTCAACGAGCCGTCGGTGGTGGCGCTGAACGTGCAGACCCGCGAGATCGTGGCGATCGGGGCCGAGGCGAAGCGGATGATCGGACGCACGCCCGACAGCATCACCGCGATCCGCCCGCTCAAGGACGGCGTCATCGCCGACTTCGAGTCCACCGAGCAGATGCTGCGGTTCTTCATCGCCCGGGTGCACCGCCGTCGCTACTTCGCCAAGCCGCGGCTGGTCATCTGCGTTCCCTCCGGGATCACCGCCGTCGAGCAGCGTGCGGTGAAGGAGGCCGGTTACCAAGCCGGTGCCCGCCGGGTCTACATCATCGAGGAGCCGATGGCGGCGGCGATCGGTGCCGGGCTTCCGGTGCACGAGGCCACCGGGAACATGGTGGTCGACATCGGCGGCGGTACGACGGAGGTCGCCGTCATCTCCCTCGGCGGCATCGTGACCAGCCAGTCGATCCGCATCGCCGGTGACGACCTCGACGCCGCGATCATCACCTGGATGAAGAAGGAGTACTCCCTCATGCTGGGGGAGCGCACCGCCGAGGAGATCAAGGTCGCGCTGGGCTCGGCGTTTCCGCTGCCGGAGGAGCCGGAGGCCGAGATCCGCGGCCGCGACCTCGTCTCCGGACTGCCGCGGACCGTCACGGTGTCCTCCGCCGAGGTGCGCCAGGCCCTCGAGGAACCGCTGCATGCGGTCGTCGACGCGGTGCGTACCACGCTCGACAAGACGCCCCCGGAGCTCGCCGGCGACATCATGGACCGTGGCCTGGTGCTGACCGGAGGCGGCGCGCTGCTGCGCGGCCTCGACGAGCGGTTGCGGCACGAGACCGGCATGCCGGTGCACGTCGCGCCCGACCCGCTGGACTCGGTCGCCTTCGGTGCCGGCAAGTGTGTCGAGGAGTTCGAGGCGCTGCAGCAGGTGCTCGTCTCCGAGCCGCGCCGGTGAGGCCGGTGCCGGGCCCCGATCGGCGCCGGCGCTCGGTGCTGGCCGTGCTGCTGCTGGCTTCGATCGTGATCATGACGCTGGACGCGCGGTCGGCCGAGGAGTCACCGGTCGACCGCCTGCGCGCCGCCGCGGGCACCGTCTTCGGGCCGCTGGAGGTCGCCACGGCGTCCCTTCTGCGGCCAGTGACGGCGCTGCCCGACTACTTCGGCGACGTGGCCCGGCTGCGGGCCGACAACGCCCGGCTCGCCGCCGAGAACGCCCGCCTACGGGTCCAGCTGGAGACCACCGGTGTGGCCCGGCGACGGGCCGCGGCGTTGGATGCGCTGCTCGGGGTCGCGGCCGGTCAGGGCTACGAGCTCGTCCCGGCCCGCGTGGTGGCGATGGGCGCCGCCCAGGCGTTCTCCCGCACCGTCACCATCGACGCCGGTCGACGCGACGGCGTCGTCCCCGACCGCACCGTGCTGACCGGAGAGGGGCTGGTCGGCAGGGTGGTCGCCGCCACTGCGACCACGGCGACCGTGCTGCTCATCGTCGACAAGGCATCCGTGGTCGGCGGCCGGCTCGACTCGACCAGCGAGTTGGGGTTCGTCCGCGGCCGGGGCGACATCGACGACGACGCCCGGCTGGAACTGCAGCTGGTCGACGACGTGGCGACGCCGCAGCCGTCCGACACCGTCGTCACCTGGGGGTCGCGCGACCAAGCGCCGTACGTCACGGGGGTGCCCGTCGGGACCGTGCTGCGGGTGCGCAGCGCCCCGCGCGAGCTGTCCCGCACCGCGATCCTCGACCCGGCCGTCGACTTCTCCTCACTCGACCTCGTCGGCGTCGTCGTGGACACCCCGCCGCGCGCGCCCCGTGATCCGCTGTCCGCGTCCTCCCTGGTGGATCGGCGATGACACTGCTGCGGGCGCTCGCGGTCATCGCGCTTCTCGCCGTCGCCCTGACGCTGCAGCTGGGGGTCTTCCCTGCATTCGCGGTCGCCGGCGTCGTGCCAGACGTGGCCCTCGTCGTCGTGGTTGCCATCGCGCTCGCCCGCGGGTCGGAGTTCGCGGCGCTGGTCGGGTTCTGCGCCGGGCTCACGCTGGACCTCGCACCTCCCGCGGACCACAGCGCCGGCCGCTGGGCGCTCGCCTTCGTCGTGGTCGGGTACGTCGCGGGTCTGGTCCGGCGCGACGCCGCTGTATCGGCGCTGGCATCGGTCCTCGTCGTCGCCGCCGGTTCCTTCATCGGCACGTCGCTGTTCGCACTGTCGGGGTTGGTGCTCGGTGAGCCGGCCGTGTCGGTCCCGGCGGCGCTGCAGGTCGTGCCGATCGCGGTGGCGTACGACGTCGTGTTGACCCCGTTCGTGGTTCCGTTGGTGCTCCTGCTCCTGCGACGCCTGGAGCCGCGGCAGCACACACAGCTGCTGGTCGGCCCCGGAACCGGTCCGCGGCTGGGCGCACGATGACCGACGTCCGCCGGCTGCGACTGCTCGTCGTGCAGGCGTTGGTCCTGTCGCTGTTCGCGACCCTGTTCGCGCGGCTGTGGTACCTGCAGGTCGTCACCGGCGCCGACTACCAGGCACAGGCGGCCGCCAACGCCGTACGCGAGGTGGTCACCCCTCCCCAACGTGGCCTGATCGTCGACGCCCAGGGCCGGCCCCTGGTTGCCAGCCGTGCCTCGTGGGTTGTGACCGTCGACCGCACCACGCTGGACGCGCTGCCTCCGGACCAGCGGACTGAGCTGATGCGGAGGGTCGCCCGCACCGTCGGCGTCCGCCCAGCCGCGGTGCTTCGCCGCACCCGGCGCTGCGGTGAGACCGCCGCGCCGCGCCCGCCGGTGTGCTGGAACGGCTCCCCCTACCAGCCGATCCCGGTCGCGCAGGACGTCGGCCAGGAGGTCGCGGTCTCGATCCAGGAGCAGCCCGAGGACTTTCCCGGCGTCAGTGCCGCGGAGTGGCAGGTCCGCGCCTACCCGCGGCCGATCGGCATCAACGCCGCGCACGTGCTGGGCTACCTGTCGCCGATCACCGAGACGGAGTACGCGCGGGCGACGCGGGGGGCCGGCGATCCGTCGCTCAACCGGATCTCGCTGGTCGGCCGGTCCGGGCTCGAGCGCACCTACGACCGGTGGCTGCGGGGCAAGCCGGGGATCGAGCGGAAGTCCGTCGACAGCATGGGCAACGTCCTGGGCACCGTCGGCCGGCGTCGGCCGCGACCCGGAAACACGCTGGTGACCAGCATCGACGCGAAAGTGCAGGCGGTTGTGGAGCAGCAGCTGGCGCGGACCATCCGCACTGCCCGCCGCACGGTCGACCCGGTGATCGGCCGCCGCTACGTCGCCGACTCCGGCGCCGCGGTCGTCCTCGACGCCACCAACGGCCGGGTGGTCGCGATGGCCAGCCACCCGTCGTACGACCCGGAGCTGTGGGTCGGCGGCATCGACCCCCGAGCGCTCGGGCGGCTCTACTCGCAGCGGGCCGGGACCCCGCTGCTGTCGCGGGCGACCCAGGGCCAGTTCGCCCCGGGGTCGACGTTCAAGCCGTTCATGGCCGCGGCGGCGCTCACCTCCGGCTACCGGCGCAGCACCCGGCTCAACTGCAGCTCGTCGTTCACGGTCGGCAACCGCGCCTGGCAGAACTACGAGTCCGGCGCCTACGGGATGATCGACTTCGCCACGGCACTGCAGGTCTCCTGCAACACGTTCTTCTACCGGATCGGCTACGACTTCTGGGTCAAGGGCGGGGCCGACTCCGACGACGTGTCCGCGCCCGACCCGTTGGTCGAGATGGCCGAGGCGTTCGGCTTCGGCGAGGAGACCGGCGTCGACCTGTCCGGCGAGGCCAGCGGACGCATCGCCGACCGCCGCTGGAAGCGGGAGTACTGGCGGTCCAACCGCGACTACTACTGCCGGATCGCGAAGGAGAAGGGTGACGACTTCCAGCACGTCTTCGCCCGCGAGTTCTGCGTCGAGGGATTCGCGTACCGGGCCGGCGACGCGGTCAACTTCGCCATCGGCCAAGGCGACACGATTGTGACCCCGCTGCAGCTGGCGCGGGCGTACGCGGCGTTGTCCAACGGCGGCGTCCTGTGGCGGCCGCGGGTCGCCACCGCCGTGGTGTCACCGCAGGGACAGGTGCTGCGCCGGATCCCGCCGGTCCGCGCCGGGCGCGTGCCGGTCTCGCGGCGGGTCCTCGACTACATCGACACCGCGCTGCTCGGCACCACCCGCACCGGCACGTCGTCGTGGCGCTTCGTCGACTTCCCGCTCGACGACGTACGCATCCGGTCCAAGACCGGCAGCGCGGAGGTGTACGGCAAGCAGAGCACCTCCTGGCTGGCCACCTACGACGAGCAGTACGTCGTGGTGATGATGGTCTCCCAGGGCGGCACCGGGTCCGGCACGTCCGGGCCCGGGGTCCGCGCGATCTGGGAGGCGCTGTACGGCGTCCGGGACGGCAAGGTCCGCCTCGACCGAGCCGCGCAGCCCGGTGCTCAGCCACCCGATCGGCTGCCCCGGTTCGGCCGGGACGGCAGCGTCGTCGCGCCGCCGCCCCTTCGGC
>JALYMZ010000065.1 GCA_030773435.1 Actinomycetota bacterium
GCCGGGGACTGCCCGGCCGCCGCCTCCTCCGCCGCGGACTGCCCGGCCGCCGGGGATTGCCCGGCCGCCGCCGCATCCGCGGTGGCCGGCTCCTCCGTCGGCCCGGTCCGACCGCTCTTGCGGCGCGTCGTCGCACTGCTCGTGGGCTCAGCCTGAGCACTGCGGAGCGCCTCGTTGAACAGCTCGGTCTTGTCGCGCTTCGGCTCGGGAACCCGCAGCGGCACCGGCGCCGCCTCACCCTTGAACCGCTGCCAGTCACCGGTCAGCTTCAGCAGCACAGCCACCGGCTCGGTGGGCTGGGCGCCCACCCCCAGCCAGTACTGCGCCCGGTCGGCGTCCACGGAGATCACCGACGGGTCGGCCTTGGGGTTGTAGAGCCCGATCTCCTCGATGACCCGGCCGTCGCGCTTGCTGCGCGCGTCGGTGACCACGATGCGGTAGTGCGGCGTGCGGATCTTGCCCATGCGCTTCAGGCGAATCTTGACGGCCACGGTGCGTGGTGTCTCCTCAATGTGTTAGGAGCGAGTGAGCCGCGCGAACCCCGGGTGGGGACACCGGGTGCCACGGCTCGGCGGATCCCGCGCGCCGCGGCTGAGAGGGTCCACGAGCAGCAGGATTCGGTGGGACATTGTGCCAGACCGGCCGTCGCCTGCTCCAACCCGCGGCTCCGGCGTCGCGGTCCCGCGTGGTACTGCCGTGTCGGCCGGTCAGCGCACGACCCGACCCCGCAGCACGATGCGGCGCGGCGCCGCGAGCACGCGCAGGTCCTGCCGCGGATCGGCGTCGTACACGACGAAGTCGGCGGGCGCCCCCTCGTCCAGCGTCGGGTTGAGACCGAGCCACCCCCGCGCCCGCCACGAAGCCGCGCCGAGCGCGTCCGCGGCGGACAGCCCGTACGCGGCCAGCTCCGCGACCTCCTCCGCGATGAGACCGTGTGGCAGCACGCCGCCGGCGTCGGTGCCCGCATAGATCGCCACCCCGGCCTCGTAGGCGGCGCGGACGGTGTCGCGCCGGCGGGCGTGCAGGGCGAGCATGTGGTCGCGGTAGGCGGGGAACTTGTCGCCGGCCGCCGCGGCGTACGTGGGGAAGTTCGCGAGCTGACGCGCCGTCGGGACCAGCGCGACGGATCCGGCGACCATGGCGTCGATCAGGTCGGCCGACAGCCCGGTGCCGTGCTCGATGCAGTCGATGCCGGCACCGATGAGGTCGGGCAGCGCGTCCTCGCCGAACACGTGCGCGGTCACCCGTGCCCCGCGCTGGTGCGCAGCGGCGATGGCCGCGTCGAGGGCGGCACGGGGCCAGCTCGGAGTCAGGTCACCCCTGTCCCGGTCGATCCAGTCACCGACGAGCTTCACCCACCCGTCGCCGCGCCCGGCCTCCTTCTCCACGTACGCCGTCAGGTCGTCCGGCTCGATCTCGTGCGCGTAGCCGCGGATGTAGCGCCGGGTACGGGCCAGGTGCCGCCCGGCGCGCAGCAGCCGGGGCAGGTCGTCGCGGCCGTCGATCCAGCGGGTGTCGGCGGCGGATCCGCAGTCGCGTAACAGCAGCGACCCGCTGTCGCGGTCGGCGAGCGCCTGCTGCTCCTGAACGTCCTCGGGTACGGCGCCGTGGGCGTCGAGACCGACATGGCAGTGCGCGTCGACCAGACCGGGCACGATCCAGCCCCGGCTCACGACCTCTGCACCGGAGGTCCGCTCGTAGGTGATCCGGCCGTCGACGACGTAGAGCTCGCGGTGCTCGCCCTCGGGCAACACGACGCCCGGCACACCGAGCGGAAGGGGCGTGGCGTCGGTCACGCCACCGCACCCTAGCCGCCGCTCCGGTGGCTCAACCGCGAGGCGGCATCAGGTCGCGGAACTCTGCGGGCAGCTCGAGGTCGCCCGCGACCTCGCCGCCACGGTGGTCGCCGAACCCGAACGCGGCCCCCGCAGCGGGCGCCCGGTCCCCGGCGGGCTGGCCGGCGCTGGCGCGCTGCTGCGCCCGCTTGGCGGGGTTGCCGGACCCGCGCTTGGCCTTGCTCTTCTTCGCCGGCTGCCGAGCCTTGGCGCGCTTCCCGGCTCCTGGCATCCCCGGCACGCCGGCCATCCCGGGCAGGCCGGGCAGCCCCCCGCCACCGGCGACCGCGGTCATCATCTTGCGGGCTTCGAAGAACCGGTCGACCAGGTTGTTGACCTCGCTCACCGCGACCCCGGAGCCGCGGGCGATCCGGGACCGGCGGGAGCCGTCGATGATCTTGGGGTTGTCGCGCTCGCCCGGTGTCATCGACTGGATGATCGCGGCGATGCGGTCGATGTCGCGTTCGTCGATGCTCTCGATCTGGTCGCGGAACTGGGCCATGCCGGGCAGCATGCCGAACAGCTTCGACAGCGAGCCCATCTTGCGCACGGCCTGCATCTGCTGCAGGAAGTCGTCGAGGGTGAAGTCGCCACCCTTGCCCCTCAGCTTGTCCGCGGCCTTGGCGGCCTGCTCGGCGTCGAAGGTGCGCTCGGCCTGCTCGATCAGCGTGAGCATGTCGCCCATGCCGAGGATGCGCGACGCCATCCGGTCGGGATGGAACACATCGAAGTCGGTGAGCTTCTCCCCCGAGGAGGCGAACAGCACCTGGCGTCCGGTTACCTGGGCGACCGACAGGGCCGCGCCGCCGCGGGCGTCGCCGTCGAGCTTGGTGAGTACGACGCCGTCGAAGCCGACGCCGTCGAGGAACGCCTGCGCCGTGGTGACGGCGTCCTGACCGATCATCGCGTCGACGACGAACAGGACCTCGTCCGGCGAGACCGCGTCGCGGATGTCGGCAGCCTGCCGCATCAGCTCGGCGTCGATGCCCAGGCGGCCCGCGGTGTCGATGACGACGACGTCGTGCATCGTGCGGCGCGCCTCGGTGACCCCGCTGCGGGCCACCTCGACCGGATCCCCGACGCCGTTCCCTGGCTCGGGGGCGTGCACGCTGACACCGGCCTGGGAGCCGACGACCTGCAGCTGGGTCACCGCGTTGGGGCGCTGCAGGTCGGCCGCCACCAGCATCGGCGTGTGACCGTGGTCCTTCAGCCAGCGGCCGAGCTTGCCGGCCAACGTCGTCTTGCCGGAGCCCTGCAGGCCGGCCAGCATGACCACCGTCGGGGGCCGCGCAGCGAACCTCAGCCGCCGCGTCTCGCCGCCGAGGATCGCGACGAGCTCCTCGTTGACAATCTTGACGACCTGCTGCGCAGGGTTGAGTGCCTCGCTGACCTCCGCGCCCCGGGCCCGCTCCTTGACCGCGGCGACGAACACCTTGACCACCGGCAGCGCGACGTCGGCCTCGAGCAGGGCGACCCGGATCTCCCGGCAGGTGGCGTCGATGTCGGCGTCGGAGAGTCGGCCCTTGCCGCGCAGGTTCTTGAAGGTCGCGGCGAGGCGGTCCTGGAGCGTTGCGAACAAGGTGATGATCCTCGGGGCGCTGGCGGGCTGACCGGCACGTGGTCGTCGTCCGCCCCAGGGTATCCGTTGAGGTCAGCGCGCCGTGGCGTTCCGCTCGCCGGTTCGCACACACACCCCCCGCTCGACCGGTGTCACCCGAACCTTGCCGCCGCCCACCCGGACCTTGCCGCCGTGGAACACGGCGCCCGGCCAGCGTCGTCAGCCGGAGGTACGTGGCGCTGAGAGCACCTACTCGGGCGGGGCGTGGCATTCCTCGGGTCCCGCGGGCGTCGGCCGTCGCCGGGACCGCGGTGTCCCTCCAGTACGACGTTGTCGATCGTCACCACGGTGCATCGGCCAGGTTTCGCCGGAGGCAGATTGTGTTGCGTGGCGGTGAAACCTGTGCACCCCGCCTTTACGGGTCGGTGGAATCCTTGACGGCGCCGGCACCGACCGGTGTCCGGTGCGCCCACACCGCCGCGTGCGGCAGCCGGGTGCTCAACAGGCGCAGGCTGAGTGCGCCGAGGCACGCCGCGCCCCCGACGAGGACCCACGGCGCCCAGACACCGGCCGCGAACAGCCCTGCGACCGAGGGCGCCAGCACGCCCGGAACCGTGAAGGAGTACTGAAACGCCGCGAGGTAGCGGCCGCGGGCCGACGGCGCTGCCGCTGCCTCCGCGAGCGCATTGGCTCGGGGTCCGAAAAGCAGCGCGCCGGCCGCGAGCACCGGCACCGTCGCCAGCAGCCAGAATGGCTG
>JALYMZ010000066.1 GCA_030773435.1 Actinomycetota bacterium
CCGCCGTACTGGCCGCGCTGCGCGAGCACGTCGGCGGCCCCGGGCCGGACCGGCACCTGGCTCCGGAGATCGCGGCCGTGGTCGAGCGGGTGCGCACCGGCGCGGTCACCGCCGCCGCCGAATCCGAGACCGGCCTGCTGGGGTGACCCCAACCTGTCCGGCCGCCGCCCGCCGTAATACGTCGGCAGTTGGCTGACAACTCGACGGGGAGACGAGGAGAACCGAGCCATGAGCCGCACGATCCGCAGCCCACGCGGCACGCAGCTGTCCGCGCGCAGCTGGCAGGCCGAGGCGCCGATGCGGATGCTGATGAACAACCTCGACCCCGAGGTCGCCGAGCATCCCGAGCAGCTGGTGGTGTACGGCGGCACCGGCAAGGCCGCGCGCGACTGGCCGTCGTACGACGCGATCGTGCGCACCCTGCGCGACCTGCGCGACGACGAGACCCTGCTCGTACAGTCCGGCCGGCCGGTCGGCGTGCTCCGCACGCACGAGTGGGCGCCGCGCGTGCTGATCGCCAACTCGAACCTGGTCGGCGACTGGGCGACGTGGCAGGAGTTCCGCCGGCTGGAGCAGGCCGGGCTGACGATGTACGGCCAGATGACCGCCGGCTCGTGGATCTACATCGGCACGCAGGGCATCCTGCAGGGCACCTACGAGACCTTCGCCGCCGTCGCGGCCAAGCGGTACGACGGCAGCCTCGCCGGCACCATCACGCTGACCGCCGGGCTCGGCGGCATGGGGGGCGCGCAGCCACTGGCCGTGACCATGAACGGCGGTGTGTGCCTCTGCGTGGAATGCGACGAGACCCGCATCGAGCGGCGGCTCGAGCACCGTTATCTCGACGAGCGGGCGGACTCCCTCGACGACGCGCTGCGCCGTGCGGTCGAGGCGCGCGACGCCCGACGGCCGCTGTCCATCGGGGTGTGCGGCAACGCTGCGGAGGTGGTCCCGGCGCTGCTGGCCCGGTCGGCCCCGATCGACGTCGTCACCGACCAGACCTCCGCGCACGACCCGCTGGCGTACCTGCCGCTCGGCGTCGACGTCGCCGACTGGGCGGCAGCGCGGGAGAAGGACCCGGCCGGGTTCGTCGAGCGGGCACGGGAGTCGATGGCCCGCCACTGTGCGGCGATGGTCGGGTTCGCCGACGCCGGTGCGGAGGTGTTCGACTACGGCAACTCGCTGCGCGCCGAGGCCGAGCTGGGCGGGTTCGCGCGGGCGTTCGACTACCCGGGGTTCGTGCCGGCGTACATCCGGCCGCTGTTCTGCGAGGGCAAGGGCCCGTTCCGCTGGGCGGCGCTGTCCGGCGACCCGGCCGACATCGCAGCGACGGACCGGGCGGTGCTCGACCTGTTCCCCGACGACGAGCCGCTGGCGCGGTGGATCCGGCACGCGGGGGAGAAGGTCGCGTTCCAGGGGCTGCCGGCGCGGATCTGCTGGCTGGGGTACGGCGAGCGGCACCGGGCCGGGATCCGGTTCAACGAGATGGTGGCCGCCGGCGAGGTCGCGGCGCCGCTGGTCATCGGGCGTGACCACCTCGACTGCGGTTCGGTCGCCTCGCCGTACCGGGAGACCGAGGCCATGCTCGACGGTTCCGACGCGATCGCCGACTGGCCGCTGCTCAACGCGATGGTCAACGTCGCCAGCGGCGCGTCGTGGGTGTCGATCCACCACGGCGGCGGCGTGGGCATCGGGCGGTCGATCCACGCCGGGCAGGTGTGCGTCGTCGACGGCACGGAGCTCGCGGGTCGGAAGGCGGAGCGGGTGCTGACCAACGACCCGGCCATGGGGGTGATCCGGCACGTCGACGCCGGGTACGACGACGCAGCCGCGGTGGCGGAGCAGCGAGGGGTGCGGATCCCGATGCGCGAGGGGTGAGCGGTCAGCCGCGGCGGCAGCCGGCGGCTCTGCTGCTTTCCGCGGCGGGTGAGGCGGCACGGGCGTGCGCCGTGGGACCAGCCGTGTTCGCTGCGTAGGGTCTTCCCCCGTGGCTCACGGCACCGGCTCGGACGTCTTCGACGGCCATTTCCCCGCCTGGCGCGCTTGGCGGCAAACGCCGTGGGGACGCGTGAGGTACCGAGTGGTCGAGGAGACCTTGCGCCGCACGTGCGCCGCGGTTCGGGTCGGTCCGCTTCGTGTGCTTGACGTCGGCGGTGGGGATGGGGCGGACGCGCTCACTCTGGTCCAAGCCGGTCACCACGTCACAATCATCGATTTCTCCGTGCCACTTCTTCAGGCAGCGAGTGAGGATGCTGCGGCGCGCGGCGTAGCGCAGCGGTTGAGGACCGTATCGGCGAACCTCGACGATCTTCCGTCGCTCGGCTTGGGCAGCTTCGACGTGGTTCTTTGCCACAACGTTGTCCAATACCGGGACAGCACGGTCTCCACTGTGCGGCTGCTCGCGGACGCGGTGGGGGCAGGAGGGGCGCTCTCCTTGATCGCGCCCAACCCTGCCTCGGAGGTATTAGCCGCGATCATCCGACGCGAAGACCTCCGTGGGGCGGCGGAACTGTTGAGCGCGGAGCAGATCAGAAGCGAGACCTTCGAGCGCGACGTACGCCGTGTGACGCCGGAGGAGGCTGAGTCGACACTTCGCGTGTGCGGCTTCACCGACCTGATCCGGTTCGGCATTCGCACGATCACTGACTACATCGCCAACGATGCGCTCAAGTACGAGCAGGACTTCTATCGAGGGCTCGAGCAGCTGGAGCTCACCCTGTGCGATCGAGAACCGTTCATCCGCACGGCGAGGATGTGGCAGTTGGTGGGACGGCGCTGACGTCCAGGCCCTCGAACGGCCAAACGTCGACCTGGGATCACCGGCATGCTGGCCTGGTGGAGGGCACCGGGCTCGGCGCGTATGACGAGGTCTCCTCCGCCTACGTGCGTGCGTGGGTGCAGGAGGACTTCGGCGTCGACCTGACTGGGGTCGAGCGGGTGCGGCTCGGCGCCGACGAGGCTGCGGTGCTGTGGCGCGGGGCCTCCCGCTCCGGCACGACGTACGCCGTCAAGCTGAGCGGCGGCGGCAGCCCGGCCGGCCTCCTCGTGCCAGCCGACCTGGCGCAACAGGGCGTCCCGGGCGTGGTCGCCCCCATCCCGACTCCCACGGGACGGCTCTGGACCGAACGCGCGGGCCGCCGGCTCTTCGTCGTGCCGTGGCTGTCCGGTGCCCGCGCCCTCGACGGCGGGATGGGCGCGCAGCACTGGGTCTCCCTCGGGAAGGTGTTGGCGCAGGTGCACGCCAGCGCGGTGACCGCGGCCGTACGAGACGTTCTGCCGGTCGAGGACCACACCCACGACCGGGTGGCGTCCGCCGTACCGCTCGTCGAAAGCCGGCTGTCCGCGGCCGGCCACCAGCCTGCAGACAGACGCGACGCCTCCGACGACCTCGTCGCCGCCCTGGCGCAGGAGTGGCGAGGTGGCGCAGCGCGCCAGGTCGCCGCGCTGCTGGACGCGGCCGACGAGCTTGGGCGGCGGCTGCGCAGGCAGCAGGCCCCTGCGGTGCTGTGTCACGGCGACCCGCACCTCGGCAACGTGCTGCTCGACGGGGCCCGGGAGGTGTGGCTCCTCGACTGGGACGACGCGGTCCTCGCTCCCCGCGAGCGCGACCTGATGTTCGTGCTCGGTGGGGTGCTCGCGTTCGCGCCGGTCACCCCGCAGCAGCAGTCGTGGTTCTTCGCCGGCTACGGGGACGCCGACCTCGACCCGATGCGGCTGGCGTACTACAGGTGCACACGGGCGCTGGAGGACGTCGTCTACCCGGCGGCGCAGGTCGTCGACGTGGCCCGATACGCAGCGTGGGAACGCGCCGATGCGCTGAGCATCCTCCGCGGGGTCCTGTCACCAACGGGGCTGGTCGCCCGCGCGCTGTCGTCGCTGCGCGAGCTGGGCCTGCCCTCGGCAAGACCAACGTTGGTCAACGACGCATAGAGTGTTCACATGGAGCGCCAGGTCAACGTTGCCGAAGCGAAGACACACTTGTCCAGGCTCCTCGACCTCGTTGCGGCCGGAGACCACGTTGTCATCGCGCGTGCAGGGCGGCCGGTGGCCGTGCTGGGTCCCTATCGCCGCCCGACGGGGCCGCGCCAACTGGGCGGCTGGCGTGGACGGGTGCACGTCGCCGACGACTTCGACGAGTTGCCGGACGACCTTCTCGCGGCGTTCCACGGCGAAGACCCGTGAGGTACCTGGTCGACACGCATGTGCTGTTGTGGGCGTTGGCCGCCGACCCTCGGCTCAGCGCTGGCGTCCGGCGCGCGATCCGGGACCCGGCGAACGACGTCTTCGTCTCTGCCGCCAGCGCCTGGGAGATCGCGATCAAGAGGTCGCTCGGCAAACTGCAGGCCCCCGACGACCTCGAGGAGCAGCTCGACCGTGCTCGGTTCTCAGCCTTGCCCATAACCATTCAGCATGCTCTGGTGGCCGGTGCACTGGAGCGCCATCACGGTGATCCGTTCGACCGCGTACTGATTGCTCAGGCATTGGTCGAGCACCTCACTGTGGTCACGCGCGACCCCCGGTTCGAGCCGTACGGCGTACCCGTCCTGCCGGTCTGATCCTGTCTGCCCGTGACCCGGCCGCGCTCTCAGTGCCAATCGCAGCGACCCCGCCCAGGATCCCTGCAGCCCGGCGACCACCGTCATCCGTGAGAAACGGTGCCGCGCGCCGGCCCTGCTTCGTGCCGTACGACGGACGCGCACAACCCCGCCGCCGGCCCTGCCGAGCCGTGACCCGTCCGTGACCGTAATGGTCACGAATCGAAGTTGCATAACGGATTCCGGGACCGGAGCAGCGGCTGAACAGCGGCTAAGGTGTGGGCGATCTGCTCGCGACGGAGGACCGCCGTGATCGAGTTCGAGCGCGTGACGAAGCGCTATCCCGACGGCACGGTCGCCGTCGACGACCTGAGCCTGACGGCTCCGGCCGGTGAGATCACCGTCTTCGTCGGTCCCTCCGGCTGCGGCAAGACGACGTCGCTGCGCATGATCAACCGCACCATCGAGCCGACGAGCGGCCGGCTCCGGGTCGCCGGCGAGGACGTCGCCGCGCAGGACCCGGTCCGGCTGCGCCGCGGCATCGGCTACGTCATCCAGCACTCCGGTCTCTTCCCGCACCGCACGGTCCTCGACAACGTCGCCACGGTCCCCTACCTCCTCGGCTGGGACAAGAGCAGAGCCCGCGCCCGCGCGCTGGAGCTCCTCGACCGGGTCGGCCTGCCCGCCTCGCTCGCCGGCCGCTACCCCGCGCAGCTGTCCGGCGGCCAGCAGCAGCGCGTGGCGATCGCCCGTGCGCT
>JALYMZ010000067.1 GCA_030773435.1 Actinomycetota bacterium
CCCGTGGACTCGGCGCGGGAGGCGGTCGACGGCACGGACATCGTCTCGATCTGCACGTCGTCGAACCAGCCGGTCTTCCTCAACGAGTGGCTCGAGCCCGGCATGCACGTCACCAACCTGACCTCGGCGGACGTCGAGCGGGACCTCTACCGGACCGTCGACGTCGCGTTCCGCCCCGGGCAGGCCACTCCGCGCCTCGAGCGCTACCCCGAGGAGACGTTCCACGCCCGGGCGGGCTTCCTCGCCTACGTCGCGGGCACGCCGGAGGAGCGCGCGATCGTCCCGCGGGTCGACCTGCCGGCGGACTTCCTGGACATGCCGCGGCTGTCGGACCTCATCGTCGGCCGGGCCGAGGGCCGCACCGGCCCGGAGCAGACGTCGTTCTTCAACAACGTCGGTGCGATCGGTGCCCAGTTCGAGGCCGTGGCGGCCGCGGTGTACGAGCGCGCGCGTGCCGCAGGCGTCGGCACCGAGATCCCGACCGAGTGGTTCCTGCAGGACGTGCGTGACTGACAGCGCGCCCACCGAAAGGACCCCATCGGAAGGACATAGCGCTGACGATGCACGCAACCGACGTTCCCGTCGATCGGCAGAGGACGCCAGGAATCAGGCGCTGGCTCATCCTCGTCTCCATCACGACGGGCACCTTCATAGCCAACGTCGACGCGGCCGCCGTGACCGTGGCGCTGCCCACCATGGCCCGCGAGTTCGACGTCGGTCTCGATGCGCTCCAGTGGGTGATCACCGGCTACTTCCTGACCGTCACCGCGGTCCTCCCGGTGTCCGGGCGACTCGCCGACATCGTGGGACGCAAGCGCATTCTGAACACCGGCTTGGCGATCTTCGTGATCGCGTCCCTGCTGGTCGCTCTGGCGCCGACCTTTCCCCTTCTCACTGCGGCCCGGGTCCTGCAGGGGGTGGGGGCGTCGATGTTCATGGCGACGATCATGGCCACCGCCGTCACGACCTTCCCGCCGGGAGAGCGCGGCCGGGTCCTCGGACTCCTCACCAGCGTCGTCGCTGCCGGCACCATCGTCGGTCCGGGACTGGGCGGCGTGCTGACCGATACCTTCGGATGGCGCTCGATCTTCCTCATCAATGTGCCCATCGGCCTGCTCGGCGCGGTCGGGACCTTCGTCTTCCTGCCGGCTGATCGGCCTGTCGGCCACTGGTCCGCGAAGGAGTTCGACCTGTTGGGTGCGCTCCTGTTCGCCGGGTTCTCGAGCTCGCTCCTCCTCGGCCTCGGGGCCGGTCCGAGCGCTGGTTGGTCCCACGTGCTGACACTCGGGCTGCTGGGGGCATCGTTGGTGTTCCTGGGGCTGTTCGTGGCCCAGGAGGCTCGGTCCGCCGGTCCCGTCATCGATCTCGGGTTGTTCCGTCGCCGGGTCTTCGGATTCGGGAACGTCGCCGCGTTTCTCTCCTTCGTGCTCATGCTGTTCCCGGCGGTCCTGTTTCCCCTGTACCTGCATGAGGTCATGCAGTGGTCGCTCGGCGCGACAGGCATCCTCATGACACTCCAGGCCGTGTTCATGCTGCTCGTCTCGCCCGTGGCGGGCTGGTGGAGCGACCGCAGGGGTTCCAGGCGGCCCGCCCTGGTGGCTCTGGGCCTCATCACTGCCGCCATGATCGGCAGCGTTTTCCTCGGGACGGCCTCTCCGATCTGGCTGATCGGCCTGGTCCTGGCCTGCTTCGGTGTGGGACTCGGCCTTTTCCTCTCGCCGAACAACTCCGCGGTGATGGGGGACCTCGCCCGCGACCGCGCCGGGACAGCGGGCGCGATCCTGGCCACCGTCCGGAACCTCGGAAAGGCCGTCGGTGTCGCGCTGGCTGTGCTGCTCTACTCCGCGTTCGCCGGGACCTCGGCGACCGTGGCCGTGGAGCCGGCCGTGCTGCTCTCGGGCTTCCGGGGCGCCTTCGTGGTCGGTGCGGTCCTTGCAGGAGTGGCGCTCGTGGCAGTGGTCCTCATGTACTCGGGGCAGGGGACCCGCTCACTCCGCTCGAACGGGCGACCGGCCTCCCAGGTCGTCCAGGCAAGTGGAGTCCTGCCGGCCCACGGTCGCGCCCCGGCGGCGCAGCCCGATAGACGGCGTCGACCTCGAGGGCTCATGTCGATGACTCAGCTGTCACGGGCGGGCACTGGACGAACGTCGTCGGATGGGGCCGGAACATCTCGGTTGAGTCGGCGTAGGCGTGGGAGCAGCACGACCCCCGCGACGAGTGCAGTCGCGCCGGCGACGACGAAACCCGAACGGGGGCCCCACGCCTCGATCATCCAGCCCAGAAGCGGGCCGCCCAGCGGAATGGAGCCCAGGAAGATCATCTGGTGCAAGGCGATGACGCGGCCCTGCATGGAACGGTCGGTGCGCAGTTGCAGGATCGTGCGGGCCAGGGTGTTGAACACGATGTTCGCGACGCCCAGCGCGACCATCGCCAGGTAGGCCGCGACCAGGTTCGGTGCCGCCGCGGCGGCCAGGTTGACGGCGCCGAACGCCACGCAGGAGAGCACGAGGCCCCATGACGTCGCGGTCTCCCGGGATGCGCTGCCCACGGCTCCCAGGACCGCGCCGAGGCCGAGCGCGGCCGTGAGGTAGCCGTAGACCTCTGCTCCCGAGGCGAACGTGTCGCTGGCGAACAGCGGAAGCACGACGCGGAAGTTCTGGCCGAAGAGCGCAACGACGAGGACGAGGAACAGGACGGCGCGGAGTTCGGGGACCCTCCACACGTAGCGCAATCCTTCACGCACCTCCCCGCGTCGCCGGTCTTTCCTCGGTGGACGGCGCAGTGCGCTGCTGTCCATCCGGAGGAGCCCGGCGATGACTGCCAGGAAGGAGACCGCGTTGATGGCGAACGCGATCCCGACGCCGACCGTGGCGATCAGCACACCGGCGACAGCCGGACCGATCAACCGGCCCATGTTGTGGACGGTGGAGTTGAGAGCCTGGGCGTTGACGTAGTTCTCGGGCTCGACCATCTCCGCGACGAAGGCGTGCCGAGCCGGGTTGTCCAGGACCGTCACGAGCCCGAGCCCCAACGCGAGCGCGTACACCATCCACAGTTCGACGGCTCCGGTGATGGTGAGGGCGGCGAGCGCGACGGCGAGCAGGCCCTGCACGACCTGTGTCGCGATGATGAGCCGGCGCTTGTCGACGCGATCGACGACCGCTCCGCCCCACAGGCCGAGCACCAGCATGGGCGTGAACTGCAGCGCGGCGGTGATGCCGAGCGCTATGCCGCTGTCGGTCAAGGTCAGGACCAGCCAGTCCTGGGCGACGCGCTGCATCCAGGTACCGATGACCGAGGTGGCGTGACCGATGAAGAAGAGTCGGTAGTTGCGCTCGGACAGCGAGCGGAAGGTGCGGGCGTGTGCTCGCCGCGCGGCGGCCCCCAGGCGTCTCACGCGGCACCGACGCTGAGCACACCGAGCAGCGTGCCGCCGGCGAGGAGGACCCAGCTCGTCATGCCGAGGGTGAGCGGGCGCAGCCCGAGCCGGCGGAGCTGGGTCAGGTGCACGGCGCTGCCGAGCCCCACCATGCCGGCTGCCAGCAGCAGCGTGCGGGCCGGCGCGGCGACCTCGACAACCGCTGCCGGCACCATCCCGAGAGCCGCCAGGGTGGCCGCGGCGACGAAGGCCAGCACGAAGGGCGGCAGCCCGCGGAGCCGGCCGTTCTGGGCGACGCGGTGTGATCGAGCGGCGAGGACGGTCATGAGCACGGCCAGCAGGCTGACTCGCAGCAGCTTGACCACGATGGCGGTGCTCACGCTCCCCTCTCCGGCCAATGCGGCGGCGGCGACCACCTGCCCGGTGTCGTGCACGGCGGCGCCCACCCACACGCCGAATGCCGCATCGCTGAGTCCCGCCGGTCCCTGCAGCAGCGGAAGCAGCGCGACCGACAGTGTGCCGCACAGCATCACCAGGCCGACCGCGTACGCCACCTCCTCCTTGCGCGCGTCGGTCAGCGGCGCCACCGCCGATACCGCCGACGTGCCGCAGATGGCGAAGCCGGCCGCGACCAGCAGTGCCGCGGGGGCACGGACTCCGAGCAGCGTGCCCAGGCGCGCCACGACGAGCAGTGTCGCACCGACCGACGTCAGCACCAGCAGCAGTACCGGCCAGCCCAGCGCTGTCACGGCCTCCCGGGTGACCGACAGGCCGAGCAGTACGACGCCGATCCGCATCACCATGGTCGCGGCGAGGTCCAACCCGGGCTGCAGCGCCGCGGGCAGCGGCTGGGCGTTCGCGATGAGAACGCCGGCAAGCAGGGCGATCGCCAGCGGCGAGGCGGGTCCCGGCACGAGGAGAGCGGCTCCACCGAGCCCCGACGCAATCAGCAGGCCGGGCAGCGCAGCGCTCCACTTCATCGGCGTCCTCTTCCCTCTGGGGTCCGGCGAATGGTATGACCAACAGACCTAACATAGGGAGTTGCCGTGCTGCTGATCGACAACGAGACGACCGCGAGCGTCCTGGCCATGCCGGACGTCGTCGCCGTGCTGGAGCAGGCCTACCGCGACCTGGCCGCCGGCGAGGCGATCTGCCGGCCGCGCATCGACATGCGCCTCCCGATCGACGACCGGTCGATCTACCAGTGGGGGACCATGGAGGGCGGCTCGGCCGCCTCCGGCTACTACGCCATCCGCATGAAGTCCGACGTCCTCACCGAGGTCGAGTACGGGGGCACGCGTACGCAGGAGAAGCACTGCGTCGAGCCGGGCACCTTCTGCGGACTGGTGTTCCTCCTGTCGGCGCGCACGGGCGAGCCGCTGGCGATCCTCAACGACGGCGTGCTCCAGCACATGCGGGTCGGCGCCGACTCGGCAATCGGCGCTAAGTTCGGCGCCCGGGAGGACGCCCGCGTGCTGGGCATGCTCGGCTCCGGTGGGATGGCGCGCAGTCACCTCGAGGCGCTGCTGACCGTGCGGCCGCTGGAGCGGGTGCAGGTGTACAGCCCGACCAGGGCGAACCGGGACGCCTACGCCGCGGAGATGAGCGAGCGGCACGGCATCGAGGTGGTGGCCGTCGACGAGGCGCGGGACGTCTTCCGCGGCGCCGACATCGTCTCCGGCTGCACCGACGCCGCCGCCGACGTCATCGTCGGCGACTGGCTCGAGCCGGGGACGCACGTGACGAGCATCGGGGGCGGGGTCGACGCCCGTGCCCGCGAGGCCTTCGACGTGTGGCTGCGCCTGGGCACCGCGCCGGCGCCGCTCAACGACCCGGACTGGCGGCCGACCGACGAGTTCCTCGCCTACGCCGCACGCCCCTCCGATCCGGTATGGGAGCACCACCGGCACGGCCGCGTTCGCCGTCTTCCGGAGGGGCCGCGGGCACCGCGCGTGGTGACCTTCGAGGAGGTGCTCACCGGGGCGGACAAGGCACGGACCAGCGACACGGAGATCACGTTCTCCGAGCGCGGGAACATCCAGGGCGCCCAGTTCTTCGCCGTCGCGGGGCTGATCTACGAGAAGTGCCGGGAGCGCGGCCTGGGTCACGAGCTGCCGACGTCCTGGTTCCTGCAGGACATCCGGGACTGAGCCGTGCGACTGCTCACCAACGCCGACGTCGCCTCGGTGCTCACCATGGCCGAGGGCATCGCGGCCCTGCGTACCGGCTACGACGACCTGGCCCGCGGCGATGCGACCTACATCCCGCGCATCGACCTGTACGCGCCGACCGGGCGGGACGACGATTACTACCAGTGGGGCTCGATGGCGGGCTCCTGCCGCAGCTACGGCGTCGTCGCCGTCCGGATCAAGTCCGACGTCACGTCCTGGCCGCAGGGCCGGACGAGCGAGAAGTACTGCGTCGAACCCGGTACGTACTCCGGGATCATCCTGCTCTACAGCATCGGAAACGGGGAGCCGCTCGCATTGCTCCAGGACGGCCACCTGCAGCACGTGCGGGTGGGCGCCGCCGCCGGGATCGGCGTGGACGTCA
>JALYMZ010000068.1 GCA_030773435.1 Actinomycetota bacterium
CCACGAGCTGGCGCGTGCCGCGGATCCGCAGGTCGGCGCGTGCGAGGAAGACCCCGTTGTCGTCGAGGACCTCCACCTGCGGGTCCACCGGTACGTCGCAGGTGACGTGCAGCAGCCGCAGCAGAGATTCCCACGGCGACTCGGAGCGCGCGTCGGCGTACTGCAGCGCCTGCCGCAGCGCGGGCGCCCCGCGCCGCCTGCGCCGACTGAGCGATCTGAGCTCCGCCACCGTGCAGGCGCCGCGGTGCAACGCAGCGTCGACGAGCACCAGCAGGTCGACGAGTCCGAGGTCACGGGCGGTGGCCAGCAGCGTCTCGGCCGGGGTCGCGACGCGCAGACCAGCGACCCGCTCGACGTCGAAGGGCGCGGTGTGGCGGCAGACACGCAGGCCTCGGCGCCGCGGCCGGGGATCGGCGTCCAGCACCGCGGCGAAGACCGGCAGGTCCGGTGGCAGCGGCGGTAGCCACCAACCACGCAGCTGAGCGCTGGTGAGGTGGCTGAACGCGCCGGAGCCGGGCAGCACCAGCTGCCACGCCCGGAGGTCGGCGGCCAGCGCCGGCAGGTCGTAGGCCAGCCGGTAGACACCGTGTGTGACCGGAACCCAGTCGGTGCGCCGGATGCGGCCGCGGAGCGGTCCGGGGACTACCTCGACGGCTCCGCCTGGATCGCGGAGTGCGGCAGTGAGGTCTGCCCCGGTCGCGAGAGTCACCGGGCCAGCGTGGGCCGGCTGGAGTGCCGTGACTACCCCGCACGGCCTGCCTGTGGACGACGCTTGTGCGTGCGGGTGGGAGCGGCGAAACCGGTCATAGACGACAGCGACACGCCGGTGGTCGGCCGGCCGGTCGGCGTAACCGGTCAGGAACGACAGCGACACGCCGAGGAGTGTGTGTCGTTTGTGACCGGTTGTGTCTCAGCGGCGGCGACGAAACGGGGCCGGCGACCCCTGCCATGATGGCGGCGTGTCCAACCGTCGCCGTACCCCCGCGGATCGGGTCAACCGCGTACCGGCGAGCCTCGCTCGGTCCCGGCCGTCGGCGACCCGGGCGCAGGTCAGCCGGCGCAGCCACGGGCTGCTGGCCCGGCTGCACGCGATGCCGCGCTGGGTCGTCCCCGCGGCCACGGTGGCGCTGGTGCTCGCCGGCATGTTCTCGCCGCCGCCCGTCGGCGGCGTCTGCCTGCTCGCCGTGGCGGCGTTCCTGCTGTGGCTGGCCTACCTGGCCTGGCCGCAGCTGTCCGCCGGCGGCCGGTTCAGCCGGCTCCTCGTGGTCGCCCTCGTCGCCGCGGTCGGCGTCGCTAGGATGACCGGCCTCTGGGCCTAGCCGTGCTGGCCGCCACCCGCTGCCGGGTCCCGCCCGGCGACGCCGAGGACTTTCTCGCCGACGCGCAGACCCTGCTCGGCGTGCTGGCCGAGCAGCCGGGTTACGTCACCGGCAGCGTCGCTCGGGCCGTGGACGACCCGACGCTGTGGCTCGTGTCCACCCGGTGGGCCGACGTGGGCGCCTACCGCCGGGCGCTCGGCGCGTACGACGTCAAGGTCGTTGCGACCCCGCTGCTGTCCCGCGCATTGGCGGAGCCGTCGGCGTACGAGATCCTCGCGGGGGACGGCGCGGGGCCGCCGAATCGGCCCGAGCCTCGCCGACTCGACGACCCCCTGGACCGGTAGCCTGAGCCCTTCGCCGTACCGCCGACCCGAAGCTCGCCGACACCCAGCCGGACGGAGTGACCAGCCGTGGCCGCCTCGAACGCCACCCCGATTGACCGCGTCGTCAGCCTGTGCAAGCGCCGGGGGTTCGTCTACCCCTGCGGCGAGATCTACGGCGGCACCCGGTCGGCCTGGGACTACGGGCCGCTCGGCGTGGAGCTGAAGGAGAACGTCAAGCGCCAGTGGTGGCGGGCGGTGGTGCAAAGCCGGGACGACATCGTCGGCCTCGACTCGTCGGTGATCCTGCCGACCCAGGTGTGGGAGGCCTCCGGACACGTCGCCGCGTTCGTCGACCCGCTGGTGGAGTGTCAGTCGTGCCACCACCGGTTCCGCGAGGACCACCTGCAGGAGGAGTACGCCGAGCGTCGCGGCCTCGGCGACCGGGACGCGGTCAGCCTGTCCGACGTACCGTGCCCGCACTGCGGCACCAAGAACGCCTGGACCGAGCCGCGCATGTTCAACGGCCTGCTGAAGACGTTCCTCGGGCCGGTGGAGAACGACGAGGGCCTGCACTACCTGCGACCGGAGACCGCGCAGGGCATCTTCGTCAACTTCCTCAACGTGATGAACTCCGCGCGCAAGAAGCCGCCGTTCGGCATCGGCCAGATCGGCAAGGCCTTCCGCAACGAGATCACGCCGGGCAACTTCATCTTCCGCACCCGCGAGTTCGAGCAGATGGAGGTGGAGTACTTCGTCGAGCCGGGCACCGACGAGGCGTGGCACGGCACGTGGATCGACGAGCGCACCCAGTGGTACGTCGACCTGGGCATCGACCCCGACAACCTGCGGCACTTCGAGCACCCCAAGGAGAAGCTGTCGCACTACTCCAAGCGCACCGTCGACATCGAGTACCGGTTCGGGTTCGCCGGCGCGGAGTGGGGTGAGCTGGAGGGCATCGCCAACCGCACCGACTTCGACCTGTCGACGCACGCCAAGCACGCCGGGGTCGACCTGTCCTATTTCGACCAGGAGAAGGCTGAGCGCTGGACGCCGTACGTCATCGAGCCCAGCGGCGGCGTCAACCGGTCGATGATGGCGTTCCTGGTGGACGCGTACGCCGAGGACGACGCACCCAACGCCAAGGGCGGCGTCGACAAGCGGACCGTACTCCGGCTCGACCCGCGGCTCGCCCCGGTGAAGGCCGCCGTGCTGCCGCTGTCGCGGAACGCCGACCTCACCCCCAAGGCGCGCAGCCTCGCCGCCGACCTGCGCACCGCGTGGAACGTCGACTTCGACGACGCCGGTGCCATCGGCCGCCGCTACCGACGCCACGACGAGATCGGCACGCCGTTCTGCGTCACGGTCGACTTCGACACCCTCGACGACGACGCCGTCACCGTCCGCGAGCGCGACAGCATGCAGCAGGAGCGGGTCAGCCTGGAGCAGGTCAAGGTCTACCTCGCGCAGCGCCTGGTCGGCTGCTGAGCGGTCGCCGGGCTCCCGGCGCTGCGGTGCCGCTGCGCCGGTGACCGGTCCCCCGGTCAGCTGGCCGGTCGGGGGACAATGGCGGCATGACCGCGCCGGCCGAGCTGCAGCTGGGAGCGCTGACGGTGACCCCGCCGGTCGTGCTGGCGCCCATGGCCGGCGTCACCAACGCGGCGTTCCGCCGGCTCTGCCGTGAGCAGGGAGCCGGTCTCTACGTCAGCGAGATGATCACCTCACGCGGCGTCGTCGAGCGCGACCGCACAACGCTGTCCATGCTGGTGTTCGACCCGCTGGAGGACGTGCGGTCGGTCCAGCTGTACGGCATCGACCCCGTCTACGTCGGCAAGGCGGTGGAGATCCTCTGCGGCGACTACGGCGTGCGCCACGTCGACCTCAACTTCGGCTGCCCCGTCCCCAAGGTCACCCGCAAGGGCGGTGGGGCCGCGCTTCCGTGGAAGCGGCGGCTGCTCGGGCAGATCCTCGAGTCGGCGGTCCGGGCGGCGCAGCCGTACGACGTACCGGTCACGATGAAGACCCGCAAGGGGATCGACGCCGAGCACCCGACGTACCTGGACGCCGGCCGGATCGCGCATGAGGCGGGGTGCGCGGCGATCGTCCTGCATGGGCGGACCGCGGCGCAGCACTACTCGGGTCGGGCCGACTGGGATGCGATCGGCAACCTCGTCGAGCACGTGGACATTCCGGTGCTCGGCAACGGCGACATCTGGGAGGCCGGCGACGCGCTACGCATGGTCGAGCAGACGGGCTCCGCCGGTGTGGTCGTCGGCCGCGGCTGCCTGGGCCGGCCGTGGCTGTTCCGCGACTTGGCCGCGACCTTTGCCGGACATCCGACGACCGCCCTGCCGACGCTCGGCGAGGTGGCCGCCATGATGCGGCGGCACTGCGAGCTGCTCGTGGCCTACCTGGGTGAGGAGCGCGGCTGCAAGGAGTTCCGCAAGCACGTCCCCTGGTACCTGAAGGGGTTCGCTGCCGGCGGGCAGGTGCGCCATCTCCTCGGGCTGGTGTCCTCGCTGGCCTCCCTCGATGCCCTGCTGGACACGCTCGACCCGGCCGAGCCGTTCCCGGTCTGCGAGCTGGGCACCCCACGTGGCCGCCAGGGGACGCCGAAGCACGTCGCCCTCCCGGACGGCTGGCTGGGGGACCGCGACACCGTCGGCATCGACGCCGCGGCCGAGTGTGGCATCTCCGGCGGCTGATCGACTCGACTAGGCGGTGCTCAGAGCCCCCGCCTCGGCAGGCGACGCGCCCGGAGCCGTTGCGCCGTGACACGTACGGCCCCGTTTCGCGGTGTCGGGACGTGACCCAACGTGTCACGCGGCGCGGGGCACTGAGTGAGAACGCCCGGGCGGGAAAGGCATACCCTCTGGCCAGGGGCTGGCGGACGAACGGAGAACGCGGTGCCGAAGTACGTCTACGACTTCGCCGAGGGCAGCAAGGACATGCGCGACCTGCTCGGCGGCAAGGGCGCCAACCTGGCCGAGATGACCAACCTCGGCCTGCCGGTGCCACCGGGGTTCACCATCACCACCGAGGCCTGCCAGGCCTACCTCGAGCACGGCGCGAATCCCGCAGGTCTCGACCAGGAGGTGGCCGAGCACCTGGCGGCGCTGGAGCAGCGGATGGGCAAGCGGCTCGGCGACCCGACCGACCCGCTGCTGGTGTCGGTGCGCTCGGGCGCGAAGTTCTCCATGCCGGGGATGATGGAGACGGTCCTCAACGTCGGCCTCAACGACGAGTCCGTGCAGGGACTGGCCCGCCAGTCCGGGAGCGAGCGGTTCGCCTGGGACTCCTACCGGCGGCTGGTGCAGATGTTCGGCGCGACGGTGCTCGGCATCGACGCGCACCACTTCGCCGACCGGCTGGATGCGTGCAAGTCCACCCGCAACGTCCAGCACGACGTCGAGCTCGACGCGGCCGACCTGCGTGGGCTGGTCGAGACGTTCCAGCAGGTGGTGCGCGACCACAGCGGCCGCGCGTTCCCGCAGGACCCGCGCGAGCAGCTCGACCTCGCCGTTGCTGCGGTGTTCAGGTCGTGGAACGCCGACCGCGCGGTCCTCTACCGCCGCCAGGAGCGCATCCCGGCCGACCTCGGCACCGCGGTCAACGTCGTGGCCATGGTCTTCGGCAACCTCGGCGACGACTCCGGCACCGGCGTGGCCTTCACGCGAGACCCCGCCAGCGGCGCGCAGGGGGTCTACGGCGACTACCTGGCCAACGCGCAGGGCGAGGACGTCGTCGCCGGCATCCGCAACACGCTGCCGCTGAGCGAGCTCGAGAACCTCGACAAGGCGTCGTACGACGAGCTCTTGGAGGTCATGAGCCGGCTGGAACGGCACTACCGCGACCTGTGCGACATCGAGTTCACCATCGAGCGGGGCAAGCTGTGGATGCTGCAGACCCGGGTCGGCAAGCGCACCGCGGGGGCCGCGTTCGTCGTCGCCTGCCAGTTCCTCGACGAGGGGCTCATCGACGAGGACGAGGCCCTGCGCCGGGTCAACGGCGCGCAGCTGGCCCAGCTGATGTTCCCGCACTTCGCCGCCGACACCGACGCCGAGCGCATCACCACCGGCATCGCGGCGTCACCGGGAGCCGCCTCCGGTGCCGTCGTCTTCGACTCGGCGGCGGCGCAGGAGTGGGCCCAGCAGGGCCGCGACGTCATCCTCGTGCGCCGCGAGACCAACCCGGACGACCTGCCGGGCATGATCGCCGCCCGCGGCATCCTGACCAGCCGCGGCGGCAAGACCTCGCACGCCGCGGTAGTGGCCCGCGGCATGGGGAAGACGTGTGTCTGCGGGGCCGAGGAGCTCGAGGTCGACGTGGCGGCGCGTCGCGTGTCGGCGCCCGGCGGCGTGACCCTCGGCGAGGGTGACGTGGTGTCGATCGACGGCACGACGGGTGCAGTGTTCGCCGGTGAGCTGCCGGTCGAGCCGTCGCCGGTGATGCGCTACTTCGAGGGTCAGCTCGACGCCGGTGCGGCTGACGCGGATGCCCTGCTCCGCGCGGTGCACCGGCTGGTCGGCCATGCCGACCGGCGCCGCCGGCTCGGCGTACGCACCAACGCCGACACCCCCGACGACAGCGCTCGCGCCCGGCGGTTCGGCGCCCAGGGCATCGGCTTGTGCCGCACCGAGCACATGTTCCTGGGCGAGCGCCGGCAGTACGTCGAGAAGCTCATCCTGGCCGACTCCGACGCCGACCGGGAGGCGGCGCTGGCGGCGCTGGCCGAGCCGCAGCGCGCCGACTTCGTGGAGATCCTGGCGGCCATGGACGGGCTGCCGGCCACCATCCGGCTCATCGACCCGCCGCTGCACGAGTTCCTGCCCGACCTCACCGACCTCGCGGTCAAGGTGGCGCTGGCCGAGGACCACGGCGAGGATCCCGGCCACGACGCCAAGTTGCTGGCGGCGGTGCGCCGGCTGCACGAGCAGAACCCGATGCTGGGGCTGCGCGGCGTGCGGCTCGGCCTGGTGGTGCCCGGGTTGTTCGCCATGCAGGTGCGCGCGATCGCGGAGGCGGCGGCGGAGCTGAGGCAGCAGGGCCGGGACCCTCGCCCGGAGGTGATGATCCCGCTGGTCGGCGCGGTGCAGGAGCTCGAGCTGGCCCGCGAGGAGGCCGAGCGGGTGCTGGCGGCCGTCCGCGAGGAGTCCGGGGTCGACGTGCCGTGCTCGATCGGCACGATGATCGAGCTGCCACGCGCGGCGCTGACCGCCGACCAGATCGCGCGGGCGGCCGAGTTCTTCTCCTTCGGCACCAACGACCTGACGCAGACCACGTGGGGCTTCAGCCGGGACGACGTGGAGGCCGCCTTCTTCACGGCGTACCTGGAGCAGGGGATCTTCGGTGTCTCGCCGTTCGAGTCGCTGGACATCGACGGCGTGGGGGCGCTGGTGCGGATAGCGGTTGAGCGCGGGCGCCAGGCCCGCACCGACCTGAAGCTGGGGATCTGCGGCGAGCACGGCGGGGACCCCGACAGCGTGCATTTCTTCCACGCGGTCGGCCTCGACTACGTGTCCTGCTCACCGTTCCGGGTGCCGGTGGCGCGCCTGGAGGCGGGCCGGGCAGTCGTCGGGCAGGGTGACCAGCCGGACCGCTGACCGCGGTGCCGCTCAGCGACGGCGCAGGAACCCCAGCACGAGCAGGACGACGACCACGACGACGACGATGATCAGCAGCGTTTTCATGCCCTGCTCCATGCCCGGTTGACCGCTCGGTGAAGCCTCGCCCGGCCACTGGTGGATGGGATGATCGGCCGCATGCACCGTCCCCTGCCGGCCGGCTACGGCGAGGCCGACGTCGCCCGCTGGGTCGCCGAGCCGGCGAAGCGGCCGGAGCGCAGCCCGTTCGCCCGGGACCGGGCCCGCCTCGTGCACTCGGCCGCGCTGCGCCGCCTGGCGGCCAAGACGCAGGTCGTGGGACCCGGCACCGGCGACGCCGTACGCAATCGGCTCACCCACACCCTGGAGGTGGCGCAGGTGGGGCGCGAGCTGGCGGTGACCATCGGCTGCGACCCCGACGTGGTGGAGACAGCGTGCCTGGCCCACGACATCGGCCATCCGCCGTTCGGACACAACGGGGAACGCGCGCTCGACACGGTCGCCGCCGCCATCGGCGGCTTCGAGGGCAACGCGCAGACGCTGCGGCTGCTGACCCGGCTGGAGCCGAAGGCGCTGCGGCCCGACGGGCGCAGCGCCGGACTGAACCTGACCCGTGCCTGCGTCGACGCGGCGACCAAGTACCCGTGGGGCGTGGCCGACGCGCCGCCGACGCTCGGCGTCCACACCGACGGGACGCCGCGGCGGGTGCGCAAGTTCGGCGTGTACGCCGAGGATGCCGAGGTGTTCGAGTGGGCGCGACAAGACGCTCCGGTGGGCCGGACCTGCCTGGAGGCGCAGGTCATGGACCTTGCCGACGACATCGCGTACTCGGTGCACGACGTGGAGGACGGCGTGGTAGCCGGTCGCATCGACCTGACCCGGCTGCGGGACCGCGACCAGCGCGCGCAGGTGTTCGCGGCGGTGCGCGACTGGTACCTGCCGGAGGCCGGCGAGGCCGACCTCGAGTGCGCACTGGGGAGGCTGCAGGAGCTCGCGGCCTGGCCACGGTCGGCGTACGACGAGAGCCGGGCGGCGCTGGCGTGCCTGAAGAACCTCACCAGCGACCTGATCGGCCGCTTCTGCCGCGGCGTCGAGCAGGCGACGCGGGCGGCGTACGGCGACGTACCGCTCACCCGCTACGTGGGCCGGCTGCAGGTGCCCGAGTCGATCCGGGAGGAAATCGGCGTGCTCAAGGGCATCGCGGCGCACTACGTGATGCGCACGGACGAACGGGTGCTACTGCTGCAGCAGCAGCGACAGCTCACCGAGGAGCTCGTCGCCGCGCTGCTGCGTAGGGGGCCGGCGGCGCTCCAGCCGGCGTTCCGGCACGACTTCGCGCTGGCGACCGACGACGACGCCCGGCTGCGGGTCGTCGTCGACCAGGTCGCGTCCCTGACCGACGCCTCGGCGATCGCCTGGCACGCCGCGCTTACCTGACTGACCTCAGGCGGCGGCGGAGCCACGCGGTGGGGTCGGCGCGGCTGCGTAGACTCCCGCCGTGGCCGGCCGGATCCGCGACGACGACATCGCGTCGGTGCGCGAACGGGCCCGCATCGACGAGGTGGTCTCGCAGCACGTGACGCTGCGCAAGGCCGGAGCCGGGTCGCTGAAGGGCCTCTGCCCGTTCCACGACGAGAAGTCGCCCTCTTTCCACGTCACGCCGGCTCGGGCGCTGTGGTTCTGCTTCGGCTGCGGAGCCGGCGGTGACGTCATCTCGTTCCTGCAGCAGATCGAGGGTCTGACGTTCACCGACGCGGTGGAGCGGCTCGCCGACCGGTACGGCGTCCAGCTGCGCTACGCCGAGGGTGACCCGGTGACCGGCCGGCGGAGCGGGTCCTCCCAGCGGCAGCGGCTGGTCGAAGCCCACCGGTTGGCCGCCGACTTCTACGCCGGCCAGCTGCTCGACGCACCGGATGCCGCCGCCGGGCGGCGGTTCCTCACCGAGCGCGGGTTCGACGTGGAGGCCGCATGCAGGTTCGGCGTGGGGTTCGCACCGCGGGGCGGCGAGGCGCTACTGACCCACCTTCGGCAGAAGGGCTTCGGTGACGACGAGCTGGTCACCGCAGGACTGGTGGTGCGCGGTGTGCACGGCGGCTACGACCGGTTCCGGGGCCGGCTGCTCTGGCCGATCCGCGACGTCGGCGGCGAGGTCGTCGGCTTCGGTGCGCGCCGGCTCTTCGACGACGACCGGATCGAGGCCAAGTACCTCAACACCCCCGAGACCCCGATCTACAAGAAGAGCCAGGTGCTCTACGGGGTGGACCTGGCTCGTCGCGAGATCGCCCGGCGCTCGCAGGCCGTCGTCGTCGAGGGCTACACCGACGTGATGGCCTGTCACCTGTCCGGGGTGCCGACCGCGGTCGCGACCTGCGGTACCGCGTTCGGCCCCGAGCACGGTCGGGTCCTGCGCCGGCTGCTGCTGGACCACGAGCAGTTCCGCGGCGAGGTGATCTTCACCTTCGACGGCGACGAGGCCGGACAGCGTGCCGCGCTGCGTGCGTTCGCCGGAGACCAGCAGTTCGTCGCCCAGACCTACGTCGCGGTGGAGCCCGACGGGCTGGACCCGTGCGACCTCAGGCTGGCCAAGGGGGACGCGGCGGTGCGCGAGTTGGTGGCACGCCGCATCCCGCTCTACCGCTTCGTGCTGAAGAACGTCCTCTCCCGCTACGACCTCGACCGCGCCGACAGCCGGGTCGACGCGGTGCGTGAAGCGGCCGGTCTGGTGGCCAGCGTGCGAGACCGGTCGAAGGTCGAGGGGTTCGTCCGCGAGCTCGCCGGCATGGTGGGGCTCGAGGTCGACGAAGTGCGGGCAGAGGTACGCCGGGCGGCCCAGGGTCGTCGACCCGGGTGGGCGGCCCCTGCCCGGCGTACCGCCGAGGGGACGGACCACGGCACCGCGGCCGGCTCTGCGCCGCAGGCAGAGCGGCCGGATCTGCACGACCCGCGGTTCACCGACGAGCGGGAGGCGCTGAAGGTGGCGGTGCAGCACCCCGCGCTGGTCGGGGCAGCCTTCGACCGGCTCGGCGACGACGACTTCACGCACCCGACGCTGGCGGAGGTGCGAGGCGCGGTGGCGGCCGCCGGCGGCGTCACCGCGGCAGGCGGAGCGCCGGAGGCCTGGCTCACACGGGTGCGTGAGCACTGTGCCGGCGAAGCGGCACGCACGGCGCTCGTGGCGCTGGCCGTCGAGCCGCTGCGAGCGGCCGGCGCGGCC
>JALYMZ010000069.1 GCA_030773435.1 Actinomycetota bacterium
AGGGCATCGTGTCGAACCCCGCAGCGCCGTTCGGCGGCGTCAAGGCCAGCGGCTTCGGCCGCGAGGGCGGCGCCGAGGGCATCGAGGAGTACCTCGAGACCAAGTACGTCGGCATCAAGCCCTGACCTAGACTCCCTAGACGACCGGATGCCGCACCTCGCCGCGGTACCCTTCCCGTGCTCCCGACCTCCGGTCCCGGTGGCTGTGATCCGCTTCGAACGAGTGACGAAGGTCTATCCCGGCCAGAGCCGGCCGGCGCTCGAGGACGTCGACGTCGACGTCGCCAAGGGCGCGTTCCTGTTCCTCGTCGGCGCCTCGGGGTCAGGCAAGTCGACGTTCCTGCGCCTGGTGCTCCGCGAGACCCGCCCGACGCGGGGACGGGTCTTCGTCGCCGGCAAGGAGGTCAACCGGCTCGCCGGCTGGAAGGTGCCGGGCCTGCGCCGGCGTATCGGCACGGTGTTCCAGGACTTTCGGCTGCTGCCGAACAAGACGGTGGCCGAGAACGTCGCGTTCGCGCTTCAGGTCATCGGCAAGCCGCGGCACCACGTCAAGGAAGTGGTCGCCGAGACCCTCGAGCTGGTGGGCCTGGAGACCAAGGGCCACCGCATGCCCGACGAGCTGTCCGGGGGTGAGCAGCAGCGGGTCGCCATCGCCCGCGCCTTCGTCAACCGTCCGATGATCCTCATCGCCGACGAGCCCACCGGCAACCTCGACCCGGCCACGTCGGTGGGGATCATGAAGCTGCTGGACCGCATCAACCGGACCGGCACGACCGTGGTCATGGCCACGCACGACGCCGGCATTGTCGACCAGATGCGCAAGCGTGTCATCGAGCTGGACGGCGGCAGAGTGGTGCGTGACCAGAGCCGCGGCGTCTACGGCTACCAGCACTGACCGTGAGCCCCGACCACGCTGGGGAGGAGTCCCAGGAGTCCGATGCAACTCAGCTACGTGCTCTCCGACCTGGCCACCGGCATCAAGCGCAACGTGTCGATGGTGATCTCGCTGGTGCTCACCATCGCGGTGTCCTTGACGCTGGTCGCGCTGGGCCTGCTGGTCCGCGCGCAGGTCGACAAGATCGAGCAGTCCCTGGGCAGCCGGCTGCAGGTCGTCGTACTCCTGTGCAACGACAACTCCACCGCGCCCACCTGCGTCAGCGGGCAGGTCACCGAGGACCAGAAGGCCGCGATCGCCGAGACCGTCGAGCGGAGCCCGTACGTCGAGAGCTACCGGCTGGAGAGCCAGCAGCAGGCGTACGAGAAGTTCCGGGACATCTACATCACCGACAACCCTGACGAGCAGCGCCTGTACGCGTCGATGCAGCCCAGTGACTTCAAGGAGTCGTACTGGATCACCCTGCGCGACCCGAAGGACTACGAGCAGGTCGGCACCCTCGTGCAGGGGCTGCCGGGCGTCGACAGCGTGCAGGACCTGCGCGACGTGCTGAACCCCGTCTACAACACCCTGGAGAAGGTGCAGATCGGCGCGTTGGTGGCGGCGCTGCTGCTGCTGCTCGCCGCCGTCTTCCAGGTCGCGAACACGATTCGGCTGGCGGCATTCGCCCGGCGCCGGGAGATCGGCATCATGCGCCTCGTTGGTGCCTCCAGCGTCTACATCCAGCTGCCGTTCGTGCTGGAGTCGCTGCTCGCCGCCGTGGTCGGCATCGGCTTCGCCGCGGCCGGGGTGGCGGTGCTGCTGTTGGTGGCGGAGCAGCTGCAACGCAGCATCCGCTACTTCGAGTGGGTGGACTGGTCCGACGGGGTGGTCGCCTTGGGCTGGGTCGCCGCGTTGGGGGTCACGCTGGCCCTGATCCCCACCCTGTGGATGACACGGAAATACCTCCGGGTATGAGGCCGGTCCGCTACGGTCGGCTCTGGAGAAGCGTTGCCGACCCGTTGGGTGTGACTGTGCTGCGTTCCATCCCCCGCGACCGCCCGCCGGTCAGTGCGGTGTGGCGTCAGCTGGTGGCGCTGCTGACGCTCTGCGGCATCGTGGTGTCGGGGCTCACCGGCGCGGCCGGGACCGCTGCCGCCGACCCTGAGGACCGCTTGGAGGACCGCCGCAACACGATCGCCGACCGCCTGCACGAGGCTCGCGGCGACCTGGGCCACTCCAGCCGGCAGCTGCGGCAGGCGGTCGCGGCGGTGGAGCGGGCCACGGCACGACTGACCGAGGCCCGCGCGCAGCTGGCGGCCACCAGTGTCCAGCTCGACCAGGCCATCGCCTACGACCTGGCGATGCAGCGCCAGCCGTCCGCGGCGGTCGAGCGGTTGGCGCGGGCCTGCGCCAGCCGCTCGACCGCCGCGGACAGCTGGCGCTGCATCGCCAGGTCGTAGGCGATGGCCTGGTCGAGCTGGACCCTCGTGGCCGCCAGTTGCGCGCGGGCCTCGGCCAGTCGCGCCGTGGCCCGCTCCACCGC
>JALYMZ010000070.1 GCA_030773435.1 Actinomycetota bacterium
GGCCGCGCCCAGCCTGCCGCGACTCCACCCAGGAGCGGGCGAAGGCGGCGTCGTCGACCAGCCCCACCTGCTCCAGCCGGTCGAGCACCCCGGCCGCGACCTCGGGCGGCACCGAGCGCTGGGCCAGCGTCTGCTCGAGCTCGGCACGGGTGCGCGGCTGTGCGTTCAGCCGGCGCAGTGCGAGGGCGCGCGCGACCGACTCGGGGTCGGCCTTGGGGTCGGGGTCGGCCGCCGCCGGGCGAGCCCCGCCGGGGTCGGGTCCGGAGGGCAGGGCGCACATCGGCCGCGGCTCAGAAGTCGATGTCGGTCGGCTCGGCCGGGGCCGGCTCGTCGACGCTGGCACCGATGCCGAGCTTCTCCAGGATCCGCTTCTCCAGCTCCTCGGCGAGGTCGGGGTTGTCACGCAGGAACGCGCGCGCGTTCTCCTTGCCCTGACCGAGCTGGTCGCCCTCGTAGGTGTACCAGGCGCCGGCCTTGCGGACGAGCCCCTGCTCGACCCCGACGTCGATCAGGCCGCCCTCCCGGCTGATGCCCTGGCCGTACATGATGTCGAACTCTGCTTGTTTGAACGGGGGTGAAACCTTGTTCTTTACAACTTTTACTCGGGTGCGGTTGCCGACCATCTCGGCGCCGTCCTTGAGCGTCTCGATCCGGCGTACGTCGAGACGCACCGAGGAGTAGAACTTCAACGCCCGACCGCCCGTTGTCGTTTCGGGCGACCCGAACATCACCCCGATCTTCTCCCGCAGCTGGTTGATGAAGATCGCGGTCGTGCCCGAGGCGGCGAGGGCGCCGGTGATCTTGCGCAGCGCCTGGCTCATCAGCCGCGCCTGCAGGCCGACGTGCGAATCGCCCATCTCGCCCTCGATCTCGGCGCGCGGGACGAGCGCGGCCACGGAATCGATGACGATGATGTCGAGCGCGCCGGAGCGGATCAGCATGTCGGCGATCTCCAGCGCCTGTTCGCCGCTGTCCGGCTGGGACACCAACAGCGCGTCGGTGTCGACCCCGAGCTTCGCGGCGTAGTCGGGGTCGAGGGCGTGCTCGGCGTCGATGAACGCCGCGATCCCGCCCCCGCGCTGCGCATTCGCGACCGCGTGCAGCGCCACGGTCGTCTTCCCGCTCGACTCAGGACCGTATATCTCCACCACACGGCCACGGGGCAGCCCGCCGATGCCGAGGGCGATGTCGAGCGCGATGGCGCCGGTAGGGATAATCTCGACCGGCGCGCGCCCCTGCTCGCCCAGCCGCATCACGGACCCCTCGCCGTGCGCGCGCTTGATGTGCGCGAGCGCGGTGTCGAGCGCCTTGTCGCGGTCTGCTGCAGCCATGTGTGCCACCTGTGGGTGTCGGCGGGCGACGCTGAGCGCGCCCGTTGGTGTCGTCCGAGCCATCGATCCCGACGCTATGGCCCACCACCGACAACCGGCCGACCGCTGGTCGGCCTGTGGACGGCGCCGCGCCTACGCGGGACTGTGGACACAAACTAGCCCGAACGTCTGTTCGAGGCGGTGCCGACACGCCGCCGCCGGTCCGGCTCCACCCGGCGGTCCGGACCGCGTCCACGACCTGGCACCCGCGGGTCGAGGTGAGCACCTCCCCCGCTGTCCGTGAGCCCTCCGGGGTCATCACCCGGCCCGCGATGCACGCGCGGCGCGCGCCTGCCGCGACCGTTGCCGGGGTTCCGGGCGCGGGTAGCGCGGCGCCGACCCGGGTCACGGTCCCCGGCAGGTGCGCCGGGACGCGCCGGCCGGTGATGCACGCCGTACGACCAGGAAACCGCCTTCCGGCAGCCTCGAATCGGTCGCACAGCGAGCAACGCGGGTCCCGCAGCGAGCAACACGCTCCGCGCGCCTGCCACGACCGCGGCCGGCGGCTCCCGAGCCCTGGTAACGCGGCGCCGACCGGGGTCACGGTCCCGCGGGGTTCCCCGGACGCGCCGGCCGGCGATGCTCGCCGTGCGACCAGAAAACCGGCACCCGGCAGGGGCGAATCGGTCGCTCAGCGAGCAACGCGGGTCGCCCAGCGAGCAACACGCCGCGCGGCGCCTGCCGCGACCGAGGCCCGGCGACCGCGGACTCCGAAGGAGGTCGGAGTGGTCAGCGTTCCGACGACGGCAGCTCCAGCGCCTGCCACACCGCGTGCCACACCCGCTTGGGGTCCTCGCCGTCGGCCAGCGCCTGTTCGACGGTGCGGCCGTCGAGCGCGGCCAGCACGTGCTCGCGGGCCCAGGTGCGGGCGTACGTCCGGCCGAGGTGTCGTTCCATCCGGGCCCAGAACTCGGTGTGCCGCATCACTTCAGCAGCAGCGTGCCGAGCCGACGGGAGGCGACGTACAGCCCGAGCGTGCCCATCGCGGCCAGGTAGAGCAGCGAGAGCAGCGACCCCCAGCCGAGCGCGCCGGTGACGAGCTCGCGGCACAGCAGGACCGCGCGGTACAGCGGGGTGGCCTCGACCAGCCACTGCCCCCACGCCGGGTAGACCGACAGCGGGTAGAACGTCGCGGAGAACAAGAACATCGGCAGGATCGCCAGCAGCACGAATTCGAAGTCCTGCCAGCTGCGCATGAACGTCGTCAGCGCCATGCCGACCCCGGCGAAGGCGTAGCCGATGAGCAGGGTCGCGGGCAGTGCGAGCAGCGCCCACCACGAGTCGACCAGCCGCATCGCGACCATCACGAGCAGGAACGCCGCCGAGTAGGCACCGCCGCGCAGCAGCGCCCACGTCACCTCCCCGGTCGCGATGTCCCACGGCCGCATGGGGGTGGCGAGCACGGTGTCGTAGAGCTTGGCGTACTTGAGCCGGAAGAAGATGTTGTACGTCGAGTCGAACACCGCGCCGTTCATCGCCGAGGCAGCCAGCATCGCCGGGGCTACGAACGCCGTGTAACCGACGACCTGGCCGCCGACGGTGAAGCCGCCCACGAGCTGGTTGACCCCGATGCCGATCGAGAACAGGTAGAACACCGGCTCGAGGAACCCGGTGAGGAACACCTTCCAGCCGTGGCGGTAGACGAGGAAGTTGCGCCGCACCAGCCGCCAGCCCAGGAACCGGTCCGGCAGCGGAGGAGCCACCCGGGTCGCCAGCGTCGCCATCGTCGTACCCCTAGTCCGCCAGCCGCCGGCGGAAGGCCCGCAGCGCCAGCCACCAGCCCACCACGAGCACCGCGAGCAGGTAGCCCAGGTGCACGGCCGCCCAGCCGGGGTCGACCGCGCCGAGCACCAGCCCGCGGGTCAGCTCGACCCCGTGCCACAGCGGGGTCAGGTAGGCGAGCCACTCCATGACGTCGGGCAGCTGCTGGACCGGGAAGAACGCCCCGGAGAACAGGAACATCGGGATCACGCCCAGCCGGAACAGCACGCTGAAGCTGGACTCGTCCTTGATCGACGCGGAGTAGGCGAAGACCGGGGTGGCGTGCGCCAGCCCGACCACCGTGGCCACGACCAGCGCCGCCAGCCCACCGACCACGCTAGACACCAGCCCGAACGCGGCGACGACCACCAGGAAGACCGCGGCCGTCGTCGCGATCCGGAACACCACGTAGGCGAGGTGCGCGAGCAGCACCGACGGCGGCGACAGCGGCGTCGCGACCATCGACTGGTACATCTTGGTCCACTTGAAGTTCCCGAGCACCGGGTACGCCGACTCGAACACCGCGGTCTGCATCGTCGTCGCGGCCAGCAGCCCGGGGGCGATGAAGGCGAGGTACGACGGCGCCGCGCCGAGCGCCTGCAGCGCCCGGTCGCTGTCGATGAACGTGCCCAGCCCGACACCCATCGCGGCGAGGTAGAGCAGCGGCATCAGGAAGCTGCTCACCGCCGAGCCCTGCCAGGTGCGGCGGTAGACCGTCGCCCAGTAGTCGACCTGCCTGGAGGCCAGCCGGACCGTCTCGGCGAGGGAGCCCCGACGAGACGTCGTCGCGGCCGTCGCCGGCACGGTCGCCTGCGTCGCCACCGCCGCCGCCTAGTCGACGAGACTGCGGCCGGTCAGCCGCAGGAACACGTCTTCGAGGGTGGACCGGCGGACGAGGACCGAGCTCGGCTGCAGGCCGCGGGCGTGCACCTCGGCGACGGCCGCCTCACCGTCGTGGGTGTAGAGCAGCAGCCGGTCGGGCAGCACCTCGACCCGCTCGGCGAGGTCGTCGACCTTGGCGGCCAGCTCGGCGTGGTCGGGCACGCCGAAGCGCAGCTCGGTGACCTCGCGGGTGGAGTGCTGTGCGATGAGCTGCGCCGGCGACCCCTCGGCGACGATGACGCCTTTGTCCATCACCACGAGACGGTCGCACAGCTGCTCGGCCTCGTCCATGTAGTGCGTGGTGAGGACGAGCGTGACGCCCTGCTGTTTCAGCCGGAACAGCTTGTCCCACAGCAGGTGCCGGGCCTGCGGATCCAGCCCGGTGGTGGGCTCGTCGAGCAGCAGGATCTCCGGCTGGTTGATCAGCGACCGGGCGATGGTCAGCCGGCGCTTCATGCCGCCGGAGAGGTCCTCGACCCGCGCGCCCGCGCGGTCGGTGAGTTGGACGAACCGGAGCAGCTCGTCGGCCCGGGAGCGGCACTCGGCGCGGCTCAGCCCGAAGTAGCGGCCGTAGACGGTGAGGTTCTCCCGGACCGACAGCTCCATGTCGAGCTGGTCCTCCTGCGGGCACACGCCGAGCCGCGCCCGCACCTGCGGACCCTCCCGCGCCGGGTCCCGCCCGAGGATGCGCAGCTCACCGGCTGTCACCGGCGACACCGAGGCGATCATGCGCATCGTGGAGGACTTGCCGGCGCCGTTGGGGCCGAGGAACCCGAACGCCTCGCCGGCACGCACCTCGACGTCGATGCCCTTGACCGCCTCGAAGCCGGCGTACCGCTTCACCAGGCCGCGGGCACGGATCAGCGGCTCGTCGAGCGTCGTCGTGGCAGCACCGGGCACGAGCCGAAACTCTAGACCCGGCCGCGGACAGCCCCAACCCGATTAGCCCGCCGGCGGCTACCCGACGGTCAGTAGCCGGCGCGGTCGACCTTGCGGTGGTAGCGCTCGCCGGTCTTGCCGCCGAAGAACGCGGCCAGCAGCGTGCCGAGCAGCACGACGATCAGCGCGATGATCCCGCCGGTGGTCAGGCTCTGCGTCGGCACCGGGATCGAGGGCACCTGCTGCAGGATGTTGTACTGCGAGCCGAAGACGACGCCGAGGATCACCGCGAGGATCGTCACCACGAGCCCGATGACCCACACGCCGATGCCCTGACGCCCGCCGTCGAAGCGGGACATCCGTCCGGCGACGTAGCCGCCGGCGAAGTAGGCGATCATCAGCACCACGAGCAGCACCACCGCGGTGGCGATGCCGATCGTGCCGGCCTGCTGCTGCGCCTCGTTGGGGTTGACGTTGAGCGAGGCGCCCGCCGCGGCGGCGATGGCGCCCACGATGCTCGCGAGCAGCACGGTCAGGGCGATCGCGACGAGCCAGCCGAAGAACGCCGCACCGAAGTTGAAGCCGCCGTACTCCTCACGGGCGCGATCCTCGCTGCTGCCGTACCGTTCGCTTCGCGCCGGGTAGTCGTCCTCGCGCCGGCCGGCGTCGTGGCGGGTGTCCGTGCGCGGCTCTCTGGCGACGCCGTGGTCGCGCTCGTTCGGTTGGTGTGACATGCAGTGACGATTACCCACCTGAGCGCGAGCCATCCCTGAGATGACGGATTCGAAGCGGCACCGTCGGCGGCGTCACGTTAGATGGGACCGTGGCTTCGTCGTCGGTGCTCGACCGGTTCTCCGCGCCCACGCGGGCGTGGTTCGAGGCGTCGTTCGCCGCGCCCACGCCGGCGCAGACCGGTGCCTGGCACGCCATCGCCGCGGGGCGGCACGCGCTCGTGGTCGCCCCTACCGGCTCCGGCAAGACGCTGTCGGCGTTCCTGTGGGCGCTGGACCGGCTGGCGACGGCTCCGCGTCCCGACGACCGCCGGCGCTGGTGCCGTGTCGTCTACGTGTCGCCGTTGAAGGCGCTGGCCGTCGACGTCGAGCGCAACCTCCGGGCGCCGCTGGCTGGCATCCGCGCCGCTGCCCAGCGGCTGGGCAGCCCGGTGCCGGACCTCGAGGTCGGGGTGCGCTCCGGTGACACGCCGGCCGCCGAGCGGCGCCGCCTCGCCCGGCTGCCGCCGGACGTGCTGATCACCACCCCGGAGTCGTTGTTCCTCGTCCTGACCAGCCAGGCACGGGAGTCGCTGCGCGGGGTGGAGACGGTGATCGTCGACGAGGTGCACGCGGTCGCCGGCGGCAAGCGCGGGGGGCACCTGGCGGTGTCGCTGGAGCGGCTGGACGCGCTGTTACCGCGGCCGGCGCAACGCATCGGGCTGTCGGCGACCGTGCGCCCGGTCGACGAGGTGGCCCGGTTCCTCGGCGGCGCCCGCCCGGTCGAGGTGGTGGCGCCGCCGTCGGACAAGCGGCTCGAGCTGCAGGTCGTCGTACCCCTGGAGGACATGACCGAGCTCGGCACGCCCCTCGGCGACCCGGAGGGGGACCACCTCGAGGGCGCGGCCGGCGGCGATCCCCCGCGCGCGTCAATCTGGCCGCACGTCGAGGAGCGGGTCGTCGACCTCGTCGAGCAGCACCGCTCGACGATCGTGTTCGCCAACTCCCGGCGCCTGGCCGAGCGGCTCACTGCGCGGCTCAACGAGGTGGCCGCGGAGCGTTCCGGGGCCGACCTGCCCGACGACGCCACGCCGGCCGAGCTGATGGCCGCCAGCGGGGCCAGCCGCGGGGCCGCCGCGGTCGTCGCCCGCGCCCACCACGGGTCGGTCAGCAAGGAGCAACGGGCGCTGATCGAGGACGACCTCAAGCGCGGCCGGCTGCCGTGCGTGGTGGCGACCAGCAGCCTCGAGCTGGGCATCGATATGGGCGCGGTCGACCTCGTCGTCCAGGTCGAAGCGCCGCCGTCGGTCGCGTCCGGCCTGCAGCGGGTCGGGCGCGCCGGGCACCAGGTCGGGGAGGTGTCGCGGGGGGTGCTGTTCCCGAAACACCGCGGCGACCTGGTGCCCACTGCCGTCGCGGTGGAGCGGATGCGGGCGGGGCTGATCGAGGCGCTGCACGTGCCGGCGAACCCGCTCGACGTGCTGGCACAGCAGGTGGTGGCGGCGGTGTCGGTCGAGCCGGTCCACGCCGACGACCTGTACGACCTGGTGCGCCGCGCCGCCCCGTTCGCCACGCTGCCGCGCTCGGCGTACGACGCGACCCTCGACCTGCTCGCCGGCCGTTATCCCTCCGACGAGTTCGCCGAGCTGCGCCCGCGCATCGTCTGGGACCGCGTGACCGGCACCCTGACCGCGCGGCCCGGCGCGCAACGACTCGCGGTGACGTCGGGCGGCACCATCCCCGACCGCGGCCTGTTCGGCGTGTTCCTCGTCGGCGAGCGGGCGTCCCGCGTCGGCGAGCTCGACGAGGAGATGGTCTACGAGTCGCGGGTCGGTGACGTGTTCGCGCTCGGCGCCACGTCGTGGCGGATCGAGGACATCACCCACGACCGGGTGCTGGTGAGTCCCGCGCCGGGACAGCCGGGGCGGCTGCCGTTCTGGAAGGGCGACACGCTGGGGCGTCCGGCGGAGCTCGGCCGTGCCGTCGGCGGGTTCGTGCGGGAGCTCGGCCGCCTCGACGTCGACGGCGCCCGGCGCCGTGCGCG
>JALYMZ010000071.1 GCA_030773435.1 Actinomycetota bacterium
AGTGGACCGCGCCGTGGCCGTGGACCGCGGCTCCGCGGTGCTCGACGCATCGGCAGTGGACCGCGCCGTGGCCGTGGACCGCGGCTCCGCAGTGCTCGACGCGTCAGCGGGGGACCGCGGCTCCGCGGTGAACCGCGCTTCGGCAGTGAACCGGGTGCGTGCCGTGCGCTGCGCCTCAGCAGGGGACCGCGCCTCGGCAGTGAACCGCGTGCGTGCCGTGCGCTGCGCGAACACCTTCGGCGGCTCGGCTCGGCGCGACCGGTCGGTGCCCGCAGACGGCCCTGGCTGGGGCGGGGTTGGCACGGCGGTCGGCGTACTGGCCGCGGGCAACGTCTCCGGCGGCTCCGCCACCGGTGGTGCAGACACCCCGCGGTGCGCGTGGTCGGCCCCCGACCCCGCATCGCCACGGCTGCGTTCGTGCCGGACGTCGGGGGAGCTGGTCTGAGGTGACTCCCGGGGCCCTTCCTTGCGCAGCACCTGCTCGTAGACGGCCCGGGCCGGCCGCAGCGGGTCACCGGAGACGGCGGCGGAGATCCCGCTGGTGGACAACAGCGACACCGCGCCGACCGCGAGGGCCAAGGACCGCACCGCCAGCCGGTGCTCTCTCGCCTGCCTCACCACCTGCACGGGGTCGACGGTCTCGTCCTCCGGGATCGGGTCGCTGTCGACGAGAGCGGACAACGCCGACAGCGTGGTGATCACACGGCCGTCATGCCGCCCGCGGGCGGCGGCGATGTCCAGCTCGCGACGACGCGCCAGCGCCTCGATGACGAGATCGTCGTACCAGACGTCGTACCGGTCAACCATACGAGACCCCGCGCGGCTCGCGAGCGTCCTCGGACGCCGACGCAAGGTCCCGCAGCCGAGACAGCGCCCGGTGCTGGGCCACCCGCACCGCACCCGCGGTCATCCCGAGCGAGTGGCCGGTCTCCTCCGCGGACATGCCGGCGGCCACCCGTAGCACGATCACCTCCCGCAACCGGCTCGGCAGTTCGTCGAGCAAGGTGGTGACCTCCGCGAGATCGGCAGCGGCAAGGGCGTGCTGCTCCGGCGTCGGCGCCTGGTCGGGCTCGTCGGGGACTTCCTCGGTCGGCGACGCCGCCCGGACGATCGCGCGCTGGGCGTCCGCCACCTTCCGCGCGGCGATGCCGTGCACGAAGGCCTCGAAGGGCCGCCCTCGGTGCCGGTAGCGGGGCAACGCCGAGAGCACCGCGATGCAGACGTCCTGGGCCACGTCGTCGGCGTGGTGCAGCCCGCCGGGATACGACACCAGCCGGGCCCGACAGTAGCGGTGCGCGACCGTGCGCACCCGCGTGAGCAACCGGTTGACGCAGGCCGGATCGCCGGTTTGCGCTTGGGCGGCCAACGTGCTGAGGTCGGAGCTCTGCTCCTCCGTGGCGGCGTCGACGCCCGCGGCGACGCTGCGTGGTCTCATCCGACCCCCAAGAGTCGTACGGCAGCGGGCGGGCAGGTTCGCGTCATTGTGCCGCACCGGCGCCGGCGGGCAAAGCCCGCGCTGGTCCCACACCGGCTGAACCCATGGCGGCGCAGGCGCTCAGGAGGAAACCAGCCGCCGCGAGTGCACAAGATCCTCCTCAGCGGCGCCGACTCGTGCTCTGTCGTCGCCCCCCGCCGATCAGGCCTGTCCGCACTGGACCGGATGACACGTTCGGCCCCACCGGATCGGGTCCGAGCGGGGCCGAACGTGTCACGGACCGAAGCGCCGCCCGCCCGGCGAGGGTCAGTGGACGTGCCCGTGGCCGTGGCCACCGGCCGGCGCCGGCTCCTGCTCCTCCGGCTTGTCGACGATCAACGTCTCGGTGGTCAGCAGGAGCGAGGCGATCGAGGCGGCGTTGGCGAGCGCCGAGCGGGTCACCTTCACCGGGTCCAGCACGCCGGCTGCGACCAGGTCGACGTACTGCTCCGAGAGCGCGTCGTAGCCCTTGCCGTCACCGGCCTCCCGCACCTTCGACACCACGACGTAACCCTGCGCCCCGCCGTTCTCGGCGATCCAGCGCAGCGGCTCGTCGGCCGCCTTACGGACGACCGCCACGCCGACCGCCTCGTCACCGCTGAGGCCGAGGCCACCCTCGAGCGCCGACGCGGCGTGCACGAGCGCGGAGCCGCCGCCGGCGACGATGCCCTCCTCGATGGCGGCCCGCGTCGCGGAGATGGCGTCCTCGATGCGGTGCTTCTTCTCCTTCAGCTCCACCTCGGTGGCGGCGCCGACCTTGATCACACACACCCCGCCGGCCAGCTTGGCCAGCCGCTCCTGCAGCTTCTCGCGGTCCCAGTCGGAGTCGGTCGACTCGATCTCGCGGCGGATCTGCGCCACCCGTGCCTCGACCTCGGCGCTGTCGCCTGCGCCGTCGACGATCGTGGTGGTGTCCTTGGTGACCACGACCCTACGGGCCTGGCCCAGCACCTCCAGACCCACCTGGTCGAGCTTGAGGCCGACGTCGGGCGACACGACCTGGGCGCCGGTGAGCACGGCGATGTCCTGCAGCATCGCCTTGCGCCGGTCCCCGAACGCCGGCGCCTTGACTGCGACCGAGGTGAAGGTGCCGCGGATCTTGTTCACGACGAGCGTCGACAGCGCTTCGCCCTCGACGTCCTCGGCGACGACGAACAGTGACTTGCCGGCCTGCACGACCTGCTCCAGCAGCGGCAGCAGCTCACTCACCGCCGAGACCTTGTTCTGCGCCAGCAGCACGTAGGCGTCGTCGAGGACCGCTTCCATACGCTCGGGGTCGGTCACCATGTACGGCGAGATGTAGCCCTTGTCGAACTCCATCCCCTCGGTGAACTCCAGCTCGGTGCCGAGCGTGTTGGACTCCTCGACGGTGATCACGCCGTCCTTGCCGACCTTGTCGAACGACTCGGCGATGAGGTCGCCGATCAGCGAGTCACGCGCCGAGATCGTCGCCACCTTCGCCATGTCGTCCTTGGAGTCGATCTCCCGGGCCGCCTTTGACAGCTGCTCGGAGACCGTCTCCACGGCCGCGTCGATGCCACGCTTGAGCGCCATCGGGTTCACTCCGGCGGCCACGGCGCGTAGGCCCTCGTGCACCATGGCCTGTGCCAGCACGGTCGCGGTTGTCGTGCCGTCCCCGGCGATGTCATTGGTCTTGGTGGCGACCTCCTTGGTCAGCTGGGCACCGAGGTTCTCGAACGGGTCCTCCAGCTCCACCTCGCGCGCGACGGTGACGCCGTCGTTGGTGAGGGTCGGGGGTCCCCACTTCTTGTCGAGGACGACGTAGCGCCCCTTGGGGCCGAGCGTCACCTTGACCGTGTTGGCGAGCGCGTCGACGCCGCGCTCAAGCGCGCGGCGGGCATTCTCGTCGAACTCCAGGATCTTGGGCATGGGCGTGCCTTCCGTTCATGACAGCGCCCCGAGGGCCTGAGGGCCGCCCGGGGCGGTGTCCGGTTGCTCGTGCAGCGTGCTGTCGCACCGCCGACGGCGGCGCTGCGGGACCTCAGGCGATGACCGCGAGAACGTCGCGGGCGGACAGGATGAGGTACTCCTCGCCGGCGTACTTCACCTCGGTGCCGCCGTACTTGCTGTAGACCACCTTGTCGCCGACGTTGACGTCGAGCGGGACGCGGTTGCCGTTGTCGTCGATGCGGCCCGGACCGACCGCGAGGACCTCGCCCTCCTGCGGCTTCTCCTTCGCGGTGTCCGGGATGACCAGGCCCGAGGCCGTGGTCTGCTCGGCCTCGAGAGCCCTGACGACGATCCGGTCCTCGAGCGGCTTGATGTTGACCGACACTTGCCGACCTCCCCTTTCCAGGGACGAGAGGGGTTGCGCGATGACAGGTTGGTGCGAACGGGCTGCACGTCGTCGCGGGTGCCGTGCGGCCTGGTCGCGGCTGGCACCCTCGAGGCGAGAGTGCCAAACCCCAATCTAGGACCTGATTAGCACTCGGTCAACCTGAGTGCCAGGTGGTCGTGCGGGGTTGCCACGATCGCCGGCGACGCGCTCCGCCGCGTGTCCCCGCAGCAGCGTGCGGTGACGAAGCTCGGCGCCAACACCGCGCTGCTCGGCGAGGCCGGCAACGGCGACGAGGTCAGCAGCCGCGGCGGCTGACGCCGTCGACGTGGACCGGAAGCCGGCCCGGGGCGGTCCGCCGTCCGAGCAGCACGGCGACCAGCGCCCGCATCGCGCCCGGGGTCTGCCCGTACGTCGCGATCTTGGCCACTGGGGCGCTGCTGCCCCCGAGCACGTACGGCGTGTCCAGGGCGACGGCCACGTCGGCGGCAGCCGGACCGGCGCCGTACCCC
>JALYMZ010000072.1 GCA_030773435.1 Actinomycetota bacterium
CGGCTCAGCCTCCGCGGACCCGGCGACCGACAAGAGTCCGGCCGCCAGAGTGGCGGCCAGCAGGGATGCACGCGCACGGCGCACCGATCGCGTCACCGGGAAACCTCCAGTATCGGGCGGAATGTCACGGCGTGCTTATCACGCGAACTCGCTGGGCGACAACCGGCGCAGTGCTCGACAGTGCGCCACCTCGCTGGCTACGCGACTGCAAAATTTTTCGTAACCTACGGAACTCTTCCGCGTTAAGTAGCTGTCACGTCACGAAGGACGCGGCCGCATCCTCCTTGTTTGACACATCGTCACGGGCCGGCCACGGCACGCGACTGAGTCATCACCCTGAGTCACCACCGCCCGAGAGGAAGACCAAGCATGAGCACAACCCGCAGGAGGCTGGCCGCCACCACGGTCGCCGTCATGACGGGAGCGACGCTGATGGCATCGGCCAGCGCTCCCCCGGCAGTGGCCGCGGAACCGGTCCTGACCGACTTCGCGATGACCGCCAACGGATGGAGCACGCTGCTCACCGGCGGCGACTTGCCCGTCCGCTCCGGGAGGACGGGGTTCGCCATCGTCGGCTGCACCCGGTTCGCCTTCAAGAGCAACCAGAACAACACCGCCGCGGTGACGTTCCCGGCAGAGGGTGGCGAGGTGTTCGTGGGGGCGACGACGACCAACGCCTTCACCGACAAGAACGACGCGACCGTGTCCAGCAACGCGCTGAACGACGTCGCCAGGGTCATCATCGGCGACAAGTCGCAGCAGGCGCTCGAGATCGAGGGCATCAAGACCCGGGTCCGTGCGTTCCACGACCGCAGCGGCTACCACCGCAGTGCCGTGGTCAGGGTCGCCGACGTCACGCGGTACGTCAACGGCGTGCCGACCGACGTCCTGACCGTGCCGTCCAACACCGACCTCGACGGCGAGCAGGTCGAGGTGCCGGGTGTGGCCACGGTGACGTTCGGCATCAAGAGCGGCAGCGCGACCAGCCGGTCCGCCCGGGCGCAGGCGCTCGCGTTGCGGATCGACTTCGCGGTGACCGACACCGTGCTGCGGGTCGGCCAGGCGTCGGCACGCATCGACGGCGGTGCGGTGGCCGGGATCATGGGCGGAAGCGTCTGGGGCAGCCGGCTCACCGGGCTCGACGGGGTCGCGAACTCCGGGCGCACGGCGTTGCAGGTGTTGCCCTGTGTCGGCACCAACGGCAAGTTCCGGGTGAACCAGGTGGCCGAGGTCTCGATCCCTGACACGGTCCGCCTCGACACCGTGACGAGCAAGGTCAAGGGCGACCAGGACCGCAGCGCGGCGTCCGCGAAGGGCGTCTCCACCATCACCCGGGCCGGCTTCGGCAGCCGTGATCTGGTCATCACCGGCATCGAAGCGGTCGGCGAGGTGGTGCGGCGCAGCGACGGTTCGTACGTGCGCAGCTCGCGCGGCACCACGCTGGGCAGCATCGTCTTCCAGGGCGAGAAGCGGCGGATCCCGCAGCCCGGAGAGACGCTGACCATCCCGGGGGTCGCCCGGATCACGCCCAGTCTGGTCGACCGCACCAGCGTGGGCATCCGCGTGATCGCGGTTCGCGTGGAACTGCTGCAGGGCAGCGAGGTCCAGAGCACCCTCGACCTGGGCAACGTCAAGCTCGGCATTCGCCGCGGCTGACGGCCGCCTGCAGCCACGGGGCCTTCGCTGGGTGCGGAGGCCCCGTGGTCTGCGCTGCGGTCGGGTGCCGTCCGGTTAGGGAGGCGGGCAGCGGGTACCCGCCCGACATGGCCGCCAGCCACGGTCGGATCGCCGCCGCGCTGTTTGCTGCGGGTGGAACGACGTACGCCGAGCAGGCCGGCATCAGGCTCACCGACAAGCCGTCCCCGCTGTACCGGCTGCTCGTGCTGTCCGTGCTGCTGTCGGCCCGGATCAGCGCCGACATAGCGGTAGCCGCTGCTCGTGAGCTGTCCACGGCCGGTTACCGCACGCCGCGCGCCATGGCCGAGGCCACCTGGCAGGACCGCGTCGACGCGCTGGGCCGCGGCCACTACCGCCGCTACGACGAGCGCACCGCCACCATGCTCGGGCAGGGTGCCGAGCTGCTGCTGCGGGAGTACGGCGGCGACCTGCGCCGGCTGCACCAGCAGGGCGCGGACACCGCAGCCGTGGAGGAGGCCCTGCAGCGGTTCCCGGGCATCGGCCCGACCGGCGCGGCGATCTTCTGCCGGGAGGCTCAGGGCGTGTGGCGCGACCTCGCGCCGTACGTCGACGAACGCGCGGCCGACGGCGCCGCCCGGCTCGGCCTGCCGAGGTCGGCGTCGCGGCTGGTCGCCCTGGTGGGCCC
>JALYMZ010000073.1 GCA_030773435.1 Actinomycetota bacterium
CCCGATGGCGACGATCGACTCACCGAGGGCGATGATGACGATTAATCCATGCCGCTCGGCGAAGTGCCGCGCTGACGGCAGTCGCCAGTCACTGCCGGCCAGGTACACGCCTGTGTAGTCAACGACCAGGGCGAGCGCCCAACACCCGGTCTGGGCTGGTCCGTCGAGCGCTGCACCGACGACCAGCATGACGGCGGCGATCATGACAGGTACGGCGGTCCGCGCTAGCTGCCGCCGCAGACCGGCGTCTCCAGCCGCAGCGACCCCGAAGACGGCGAGGTGGCCGAGACGCACGACGCCGAGTGCCACGGAGAGGACCAGAGGTGCGCTGAGGCCGCTGCCCGAATTGTCCCAAGCCTCGGGAATACTGAGACCCGCGTCCGGCCGCTGCGTGCGATCAACGCTCGCCTGCTACGCCGGACCTTGCGCACGGACGGTGCGCACTTGCTCCATCGCGCTTCGTAGCTCCTGTAGCCACTCCTCGCTGTGCCGCTCGACGAGCTTCACGCACCACGCCAACGCGTCTGCTCTCGAGCGCGCCACGCCGGCCTCCACGAGCGTGTCCAGCACTTGGCGTTGCGGTTGTCGAAGCCGGGTCATCGCGGGTACGGCGAGGTGGGTGAACAGCGCCGAGTGCTCGCCCACCTTGACCCCCCACGAGACCTTTCGGTCGAAGCGTTGCTCGGCCTCTCGGGCTATCTTCATCCGAACTTCTCGGGTCTCTTCTCGCCATGACGAGGCTCGGCCGGCAGCCGCCTCCGACTGCGCCTCCGCCGAGGCGCCGTCGTCCAGGTCGACGGCGTCGAGCCGGACGCGAACCGTGATCTCGTCGCGGTCGACAGCGATGTCGGGGGGTGACTGCGTCCACTCGGTTGGCAGTCGGCCGGTGAACCAAGCGCGGAATGTCAGCTGCCGTTCGGGTTCTGTATTCATGTAATCATTATTACCCATCTACAGCCAACATCCAAGTCGTGCTCACTGCGCATGCGAGCCGATCAACTCATCGGTCGAAGACGATGGCAACCTTGCCCGACGCGCCCTCTGCGGCTGCGCGGTACGCCTCGTCTGCGCGCTCCAGCGGAAACCTGTCGGTGACGATCATCTCGGGGTGCAACCCCCAGCGAACCAGCAGACTCAGCAACTCTGACATGTGGTGCAAAGAGGTGACCCAGGATCCGTACAGCGTGACCTGGCGGTGGATGAGCGTGTTGGAGACGTCGAACGTGACGTCGTTCCCCTCCCCCACAAATGCGCAGCGCCCCCACGTTCCCGTGCCCCGCAGCGCGGTCAGCCGACCGGCGGGGCTTCCAGAGCAGTCGACGGCCACCTCGCACCCACGTCCTGCGGTCAAGTCGACTACGACCTGGTCGGTGCCGCTGTCCGCAGCCACCGCATGATCCACCAGCCCCAGGCGGAGCGCCAGCTCTCGGCGCGAAGCCGAGATGTCGACGCCGATGACGGTGGTAGCGCCGAGCGCCCGACCGAGCATCCCGGCAGCCAGCCCCACCGGACCGAGACCAGTGACCAGCAGGCGGTCCTGGCCAGAAACAGCGAGCCGCAGCAGCGCCTCGTACGCCGTGCCGAACCCGCATGAGACGAGAGCTCCGTCGAGATAGGAAAGCGGCTCCGGCAGCAGGATGCACGTGGCCTCCTCCGCAAGCAGGTAGTCGGCATGGCCTCCGTCGCGCTGCCAGCCATACGCGGCTCGGCTCTCATCTTGACAGCCGATCATGTAACCGCGGCGGCACTCGACGCACTGCCCGCATCCGGCGATGTGGTAGATCACCACCCGGTCGCCCATCGAGATCCGCCGACAACCCCGCCCCAGGGCCACCACCTGGCCGCACGGCTCGTGGCCAGCGATGACACCCTGGTACGCTTCGGCGCCCGAACCACGGTGCTCGCGGTAGATGGCGCGGATGTCGCTGCCGCAGATCCCCGACGCCTTCATCTGCACCAGCACCTGGCCGTGGCCAGGACGCGGGATCGGCGTCGCCACCCGGTCCACCGTGCTGTTGCCGGGCAGGACAACGCCTTGCATCGTGGTCATGGCTGCCTCCTCGTTGTCGAAGTTTCGATGACGCCTCTGTGCGCGGGCCTCGTCCGCAGGTAAGTTTGGTCAAAGACCGTAGGAGAGGCGGATCATGACTACCACTTCACTTGACGTCGAGGCGTCGACCCGAGCGTTGTACTCCGATGGCATCGTCGCGTTGAAGGGTGCCTTCTCCCGCGACTGGGTGTCTGACATGCGCCACGACATCGAGACCGCTTTCGAAGACGCCATCTCCCGCCCTGGCGGAGCGGTCGGGCGTGGGCCAAAGCGCTATTACGTGGAGATTCATCCCCAGCAGATGCGTGGCTTCGTCGACCTGGTGACACACCCGTGGGTCCGGGGGCTGTCGGAGTCGGTGCTCGGCCCGGATTACGAGGTGGTGGAGGTTGGCTTCGATATCCCGTTCCCCGGTGCGGTGAACCAACCGTGGCACCGCGACTTCCCCTCGCCTCCGGAGACCTACGAGGGTCGCCGGCTGACGTCGCTCGCCTTCAACCTCACCGCTGTCGACACCGTCGTGGAGATGGGACCGCTCGAGGTTGCCCACGGCACCCAGTGGGAGGATGGCCGGGAGTTTGAGCACGACATGTTTCCCGCCCAGGCGGAGTGGCCACGTTACGCGTCGCTCGCCCACCAGAAGCTGCCCCAGATGGGCGATGTGTCCGCTCGGTCCGCACTGACGATTCACCGCGGCACGGCCAACCACTCCGATGAGTCGCGCCCGGTGCTGGTGCTGGGCGTGGACGCGCCCGGAGCCGGTCACGCCGAGATGCACGACCTGGCGGTCACCAAGGACTACTACGCCGAGCTGCCAGCCGACGTGCGCGCTCATCTGGCCTGCCGAGTCGTCGACCAGCTGGAACCGATCGTGCAAAAGCACACGATCGAAGGTCTGGTGATGGGGGCTCCCTGACCCGGCTTCTCAGGTGGCACGCATCACCACGACATCGCCGTGGCCGCCATAGCCTAGGACGTTCTCGGCGTACTGCGTTCCGTTGAACGTCACCATGAGGTACCCACCGTCGGGGCGCTTGACGATCTGCGGGTGCGGGATGTTGGTGCCGTACGGCGCGTCCAAGGCGCCCAGTCGCTTCATGGCGAGGTCGTAGACGGGGTACTCCTTGGCGTCGCCGTCACTGGCCAGCAGGTGCCATTGCCCGGCGACCCGCTGCAGGATCGGCCCTTCGCACTGGTGCAGCGACGTGTCAGCTCCGACGAGCTTCAGGCTCTCGTCGTACGCCGCCCCCGCAGGCCCCGCCGCGAGCGCCGGATGGAAGTCGAACGGGTCCTGCGACGGACTCTCCACGAACGCGACGTGCCACCGGTCGTCGACGCGGGTGAGCGACGGGTCCCAGGTGCTCAGCTCCGTTGGCAGGTCGAGCCTTTGGGTTTCCAGCATGTGCACCCCGCTCAGCAGGTCCTCGGTCGTGGTGGCATGACGCACGTGGACGCCGCTGACGTCGAAGTCGCCCCATGAGGTGACGCCCACGATGGTTTGTCCGCTGTCCTCGTCGATAACCACTTGCCCGGCGTGGTCGCCGAGCACGAGACCGTCGCGCGCGGAGTACAGCTGAGCGACCTGGCGCACACTGGTCGGATCGGCGAGGTCGAGGGTGAAAACGCCCCAGTGTGCCTGCTGGAAGAAACCCATACCGGCGCAGGTGAAGGTGAAGTACGCCAGGTGGTCTCGCAGATACGGGCGACCGTCTGGGTGCTGCACCAGGTGCGGGTCACGCAGACCGGTGTAGCCGAAGGCACCAGCTCTGACGGCGCCCAGACGCGCCGTGTCACCTGCTCGGCGAGGCCCGTAACCGAAGGCGTAGCGAGAAAGCGTCGCGGGGTCACGCAGATCGACCAACTGCGCCACCTGGTCGCGGGCGGTGAGCAGCGGCTGCCAGCCGTCCCCGGTGTCGGCCACGCCGGTCACCTGGTTCTCGCAGACAACGAACCCCAGGTGGAAAGGCGCGCTCAGCTGCACACTCCGGCGGTTGACGACGTGGGTACGACCCCCCACCCGAATTTCGATCGTCACCGACCTGCCGTCAGGGTCGTAGGCGACCAGGACGTGCTCGTCCACCGCAGATGCCAGACCCGCTGCGATGCCTGCCCCGGACACCTCTTCAACCTGTAGTTCAACTGCTGCGAAGGGGGCTACCGGCGTCTGGTTGGTGCGAATGAACGCGGGCAGCCCAGCGGGTGCCGGTGCGTCGACCAAAGCGAAACCCGGCGCGATCAGCTCGAAAGGCCGGAAGCGGTCCACGATCCGGAAGGACGGGCCAGACCACCGGTCCTCCCCTGATCGGGAGGGCTGCTGGTCGCACGACGACGTAGCGACCCCCACCGTCGTGAGTCCAGCAAGGCCCAGACCTTTGAGGACCGAGCGGCGATGCACAAGAGCAGCGGGCTCCTGCGTCATCCCTTCAAGCCCGAGCGCGACACGCCCTCGATCACGAACCGCTGCGCAAAGACGAAGAGCAGCAGGACCGGCGCGCTTGCGATCACGGCGCCGGCCATCAAGAGGTCATACCGCACGCTATTGGCCGACTGCAGCGTGGAGAGCCCCGCCTGTAGCGTCTGGTTCTCCGGACTGAACAGCACGTAGACCGGCCAGAGGAAGTCGTTCCAGTTCGTCAAAAACGCCAGCAGGGCAAGGGTGGCCAGCGCGGGCCTCGACAACGGCAAGACGACCCGGAAGAATACCTGCAACCGGTTTGCGCCGTCGAGGAAAGCCGACTCCTCCAGCTCACGCGGAAGCTGCAGGAAGAACTGGCGCAGGAAGAAGACCCCGAACGCGTTGGCCGCTGTCGGGACGATGATGGCAATCAGGCTGTCGAGCCACTCCAGCTGGTTGACCACCTCCCAGTTGGGGATCACCAAGATGACCGGCGGGACGAACAAGGTGGCCACGATCAGTGCCATGACGACCTTGCGCCCGCGAAACTCCAGGCGCGCGAGGGCATAGGCGGCAAGAGCCGAGGTGGCCACCACCAGCAGGGAGTGCAGCGTGGCGGCCAACAGCGAGTTGCCGAACCACCGGAACACCGGTGTCTCGGCGGCGTCGAGAATCAGCCGGTACGCCTGGAGCGTCGGCTCGGCTGGTATCCACGACGGCGGCGTCTGCACCGCCTCCGGCCGGGTCTTGAACGACGTCGACAGCATGAACAGCAGCGGGCTGACGAAGAGCAGCGTCAGCACACCGAGCACGCTGTAGCGCAGTGCCTTCATGTTCGGGCCTTCATGTTCGGCCACCTTCCGCGCGCTCGCGGAAGAGCCAGAAGACCCCGACAGAGGCGATGATCAGCAGCACCGTCAAGATCCAGCTCGCCGCCGCGGCCTCACCCATCGAGAATTCACGAAGGCCGGTGTTGGCGATCTCGAAGATGGCCGTGCGGGTTTCCGTGCCCGGCGCGCCGTTGGTCATGATGAAGGACTGCCCGAACATGTTGGCCGACGCGATGATCGTGATCATCAAGACGAAGGCAGTCACCGGACGCAGGTTCGGCAACGTCACGTTCCGGAAGCTTTGCCAGGTGCTGGCCCCGTCGAGCTCGGCTGCCTCGTACTGCTCGCGGGGGATGTCTTGAAGGCCGGCCAGGAAGATGGCCGCGTTGAAGCCCAGGGTCCACCACACCGTCACCCCGACCAGTGCCACCCATGCCTCGGGCAGCGAGCTCAACCAGGGAATCGATCCCGGCAAGCCGATGGCGCCGAGGTAGCTGTTCACCAGCCCAATGTTGGCGTCGAGCAGGAACCGCCACACGACACCCACCACCGCGACCCCCAGCACGTACGGTGCGAAGTAGATGGCGCGGAAAAGGTTCCGGCCGCGAAAGCGCTCGTTCATGACCACAGCGACCGCCAGCGGCACCACGATCAGCAGCGGCACGCTGAACAGCGTGAAGATGCCGGTGGCCTGCATGGAGTTCCAGAACGGGTCGAAGGCCACCGAGCCGGGATTGATCAGGTCGGCGTAGTTCTCCAGCCCGATGAAGGGCTTGACGGGCAGCCTGGGATCCCAACTATGGAGGCTCATCCACAGCCCCAAGCCGATGGGCAACAACACGAAGGCGCCGAAGAGCACCAGGTACGGGGCGAGGAAGAGCCAGGCGGTGAGCGGGTGATCCCGCAGCGGGTTTCCCCCGGTGGATGTCTGGATCGCTACTTCGGTCGGCTTAACCTGCGTGGCGGTTGCCACAGCCATCAGCCCCCGAACTTCTCAGCGTTCTCCTGCATCCGTTCGGTGGCATTGCCCTGCGCCTCGCTCAGGGCGTCTTCCACCGACGCCTGACCGAGGATCGCCTTGTTGACCGCCAATTCGAGCGTCTCAGCCTGCACCGCGCCCAGCCCTGGAACGGCCGGCAGGAAGTGCAGGTTGTCGACCTGCTCCCCGAGTGCCGCCTGCGGCGAGTCCTGGTAGTCCGAACTCTCTCGGGCCTCGTTGAGCGCCGGGATCATGCCGGCGTCGGACCACGCCGCCGACTGGGAGCTCATCCAGCCGATGAAAACCTTGGCCGCGTTGGCACGATTGGTGTCCTGCGCCGCCTGAGAGGTCAGGAAGAAGTTGTGCGAGTTCGCCCACGACGCCAGCTGCGCCCCGATCGTCGGCAGCGCCGCGATCCCCCAGTTCATGCCCGACTCTTCCAGGTCGTTGATCTGCCAGATGCCGTCCCAGGTAATCGAGTTCTCACCGTTCTTGAAGGCGGTGTACTGAGCGTCGATGTCGACGTTGGCCGGGCTGTAGCCCTTGTCAACCTGCTCCTTCATCCAGGTGAGCGCCTGCACTCCTTCGTCGGAACCGAAGGTCGCCTCCGAGCCATCCTCCCCGTACGGCTCGCCACCGAACTGCCACAGCAAGCTGAGGAACATCAGGTGCGCTGGCCACTGGTTCGGCATCCAGAACGGGTACTTGATGCCCGCCTCCTGCAGCTTCTGGCAGGCGTCGTCGAGGCTCGCCGCATCTGCGGGCGGCGACTCAATGCCGGCCTGTTCGAAGTGATCCTTGTTGTAGTACATGGCGAGACAGTGCACGTCGAGCGGGATGCCATAACGCTGATCTTGGTAGATGGCCGGCTGCCACACCGACGCGGCGAAGTCCTCCGCAGTCAGCCCAAGCGCCTCGGCGACGTCGTCGACCGGCACGATGATGTTCGTGGCGGCGTGGGTCGCTATCTGATCGAGGTGCATCGCACCGACGTCTGGACCCTGGCCAGCCTGAGCTGCAGCCGGTAGACGGGTGTAGAAGTCACCCCACTCGACGGTGTTCTGCTTGACCGTGATCTTCTGCTCGGCCGAGTTGAACTTCTTCACCAGGTCGTCCATGGCCGGGCCGTCGCCGCCGGTGAAGCCATTCCAATAGGCCAGGGTCAGCGCCGGGCCCTCATAAGTGCCCTCGAAACCCCCGACGCCCTCCCCGGTACTCCCATCGACGCTCTGGCCACCACGGCAGCCGGTCGCCACAGCGGCCAGACTCCCGGCACTGAGCAAAAGAAAACGGCGGCGGCTGAGCCCGCTGGGGTCGGAGACGGTGAGGGGACTGCGGCTGCTGCGGTTCATCGGTCTTGCTCCTTGGGGTTGGCGGAGTGAGTGTTGGCTGCGTGGTTGGTCAAGCGGAGGACGTTCCATGACACCGGGGGGAGCACCGCACGCAACGTGCCCTCGTCCAGTGTGACCTGTTCTAGGCCAGCGGGGACAACCGCATCAGGGGCGGCTGCGGTGTTACACGTCGTCGGGTCGTCGGACTGCAGGGTGGTGGCCATGTCCAGGCGGTGACGTTGGAACGCGCGGACGTCAGCCTGGATCTCGACCGGCTCGGTGGTGCTGCGGTTGACGGCCAGCAGCGTGAGGCCCCCGCTTTCTTCGTCGTACGTCGCGGTGACGTCGATGAGCGGGACATCCCCGTAGCGCCTGCTGGTGTACGTCGCCACCCGCGGCTCGACGCGAAGGACGTCGCCGCGGGCAAGGCCGGCGGCCTGCGCGAAGGGGTGGAAGATCGTCTGTCTCCAGGCCGGGCCGCCGGGTTGGGTGAGGATCGGCGCGATGACGTTGACCAACTGCGCCTGGCACGCGATGCCGACCCGGTCAGCGTGTCGGAGGAGGGAGATGAGCAGCGAGCCGACCACAACCGCGTCGTGCACGTCGTAGACGTCCTCGATGAGCTCACGACGCTTGCTCCACGGCTGGGAGTGCAGGCCGAGGAAGTTCCGCTGGTACCAGACGTTCCATTCGTCGACCGACAGCCGTAGCCGTCGGCGCGAACCGAGCTTTGCCCCCACATGGTCGGCTGTAGCGACAATCGCGTCGATCGCCTGGTCGAGGTCAAGGCCGCTGGCGAGGAAGCCCTGCAGGTCGTCCTCGACCGGCTCGTAGTAGTTGTGCAAGGACACGTAGTCGACGAGGTCGTAGCACTGGTCGAGAACCGTCGCCTCCCAACCCGCGAACGTAGGCATGGTGCTGTTGGAGCTGCCGCAGGCGACGAGTTCCAGAGTGGGATCGACCAGGCGCATGGCGCGTGCCGTCTCCGCGGCGAGGCGGGCGTACTCGGCAGCCGTCTTGTGACCGACCTGCCAGGGACCGTCGAGCTCGTTGCCCAGGCACCACACCTTGATGTCGTGTGGCTCTTTGGCGCCGTGGGTGCGCCGCAGATCCGACAGCTCGGTGCCTTCCGGATGGTTGCAGTACTCGACGAGGTCAGCGGCCTCCTGCACGCCGCGGGTGCCCAGGTTTACCGCCATCATCGGCTCGACACCGGCGGCAGCACACCACGTGACGAACTCGTCGACACCCACCTCGTTGCTCTCGATGGCCCGCCAAGCAAGGTCGAGACGACGGGGTCGCGACTCGAGAGGTCCGACCCCGTCTTCCCACCGATACCCGGAGACGAAGTTGCCACCCGGGTAACGGATGATCGTCGGTCCGAGCTCGCGCACGAGGTCCAAAACGTCGCCGCGGAATCCATGCCGGTTGGAGGTGGGGTGGTCGGGCTCGTAGATGCCGGTGTAGACGCAGCGGCCCATGTGCTCGACGAAGGACCCAAAGATCCTGGTGTCCACGCTGCCGACCCGAAATGCGGGGTCGACCGTGAACGTCGCCTTCTGCATACGAGCCGTTCTACACTGTGGGTACATCGTTGTAAAGGTTCTCTGCAAGGCCGAGATGCGAGCGTTACCATTAGCGCTGGCGACGCGTCGGTAGCGGGAGGATGTGCGATGGGTGTACGGCTCCGCGACGTCGCCACGGCCGCCGGCGTTTCGGTCAAGACGGTGAGCAACGTCGTCAACGGGCACGTCAACGTGGCGCCTCGAACGCGCGCTCGGGTCCAAGCTGCGATCGACGACCTGAACTACCGACCCAACCTCTCAGCCCGGAGCCTGCGGCAGGGAAGGTCCGGGGTTATCGCTTTGGCGCTGCCGGAGCTCTACACGCCGTACTTTGCCGAGCTGACGGGGTACGTCGTCGCCGCGGCACAGGCGCACGGATTGACCGTGCTCGTCGAACAGACCGATGGTCAGCTCGACAGCGAACGGTTCGCGATGGCTGGCTTTCGGGGTCACCTCATCGACGGGCTGATCCTCAGCCCAGTAGCGATGAGCGGAGTCGACATCGCATCGTGCTCCAACGAGACGCCATTGGTCTTGCTCGGAGAGAAGCTGGTGAGCGGACCCGCCGACCACATCGCCATCGACAACGTCGCGGCGGCGAGTTCCGCGACCCGGCACCTGATCGATCTCGGCCGGCGGCGCATCGCGGCCATCGGTGACCAACCCGGCTCTGCTGACGGATCGGGCGTTGCCTGGCTTCGCCGGGCGGGCTACGAGGATGCCTTGCGGGCCCATGGCTGGGGGCTTGATGAGCGGTTGGTGGCGTCGGTTCCCGCGTTCCGCCGAGCAGACGGTGCAGCCGCGATGGCCCAGTTGTTGCATGCCGGCGCGGCACCCGACGCGGTCTTCTGCTTCACCGACACGCTGGCACTGGGCGCGCTGCGAACGCTGGCGGAGCGGGGGATCGCCATACCGGATGACGTCGCGGTGATCGGACTGGACGACATCGAGGACGGTCGCTACTCGGTGCCGACGCTCTCGACCATGTCGCCCGACAAGGCACAGATCGCTGACCGCGCGGTTCAGCTGCTGCGCGATCGCCTCGAGGGCAGGTCAGACCCACCTCGCGATGTCCGCGCGGATGTCACGCTCGTCGCGAGGGAGTCCACCATCGGTCGCACCGTCACTGGCAACCCTGCGACGCGGGAGTCCGGGAACCGTGACGCAAGTGGCCCCCGCGTCAGTCGGTGAGCAGAACCTTTGCCAGCAGTACGGCGGCTTCGTCAACCGTCCAGTCCAGCGTGGCCGGTCCGACGGTGAACTCCGTCCAGGACCATCCCGGGACGTCGGCCGGGCGCCACGGCGCCGTCAACACCGTCCTCTGCGCCTCGACGTACCGCAACAACCGGCGCATGACGACGTCGGAAACGACCGGAACGAGGATTCGGAAGGCGTTGGTATGAGGGGGCGCGGGCAGCACCGAGATGCCGTCCTGGGGGAGCCTCTCCGCGAGGGCGACGGCGTAGTCGTGGTACTCGGCCATGCGCGGTACCTGCACCTGGAGCCCGTGCAGGGCCGCGACGGCGTACGGCTGAAGTGTGAAAAGCGTTCCGCCCATGCGCTGCCGCCACTGCCGTGCCTCGGTAACGACATCTTCCGGGCCAGCGACAGCAGCCCCCGCGAGACCTCCGAGACCCTTGTAGAAGGAGACGTACGCCGAGTCGGCAAGGCCGGCGATCTCGGCCAGGGAGTGGCCGAGGTACGGCGCTGACTCCCACAGCCGAGCGCCGTCGAAGTGCAAAGGGACGGCCCGCTCCCGGCACAGCGCCGCGAAGCTGCTGAGATCCTCCCACGAAGGCAGCAGATGCCCGGCGTCGCGCAGCGGCAGCTCCAGCAGGACGGCGGCCAATGGGCTCGGGATCTTGGCCAACGCCTCGCGAGTGGGCAGCTCCGCACCGGTGCTGAGGTGTTCGTACTGGAAGCCGTGCAACAACCGGGGCCCGTCGGCCTCGTGATGCAGCAGGTGCGAGAGCTCGGGCAGCGCCACCCGGCGCGACCCCCGGCGGTCGCTCCACACCCGGAGCACCGACTGCTGGGCCATCGTGCCGCTAGGGAACATCGCTGCCGCCGGCTTCCCGAGCAGCTCGGCGACCTGCGCCTCTACGGCTGCCACCGCGCCGCCCTCGCCGTACCGGTCCCAGGCCTGGGCGTCTTCCGGCGCTGACTCAACGTCCGCTGCCAGTGCCCTCAGCGCGGCGGCCGGCGATGGCACCGGCGATCCGGGCAGTCATCGGGTCGCGCGCCGGTTCGCCGCGCGGAGCCGTTCCGTCTCGGACGGCAGGCCCACCCCGACGTGGCCTGCTGACAGGCCGTCTCGGTTCTTGCCCAGCGAAATCTCACCTGGGGAGACCCGATGTGGCCTGCCCAGGCACCGACCGCCCGGGCGGAGACGCCGGTCGGCGGCTCAGCTCTGGTAGGAGCCGAAGTCGAAGTCGTCCAGCGACACCGCCTGACCGGTTCCGGTCCCGAAGTCGTAGTCGTAGGAGTCGTAGCCGCCGATCGAGTACGCCTGTGCGCGCGCCTCCTCGGTCGGCTCGACCCGGACGTTGCGGTAGCGCTCCAAGCCGGTCCCCGCCGGGATCAGCTTGCCGATGATGACGTTCTCCTTCAGGCCCAGCAGTGCATCGGACTTGCCGTGGATCGCCGCGTCGGTGAGCACTCGCGTGGTCTCCTGGAACGACGCCGCGGACAGCCACGACTCGGTGGCCAGCGAGGCCTTGGTGATCCCCATGAGCACCGGGCGGCCCGAGGCCGGCGTCCCGCCCTCGGCGACGACCCGCCGGTTCTCCTCCTCGAAGCGCACCCGGTCGGCCAGCTCGCCCGGCAGCAGCTCGGAGTCCCCGGACTCGATCACGGTCACCCGGCGCAGCATCTGGCGGATGATGATCTCGATGTGCTTGTCGTGGATCGCCACGCCCTGTGCCCGGTAGACCTGCTGCACCTCGTTCACCAGGTGCTCCTGGGCCTTGCGGACCCCGAGGATGCGCAGCACGTCCTGCGGGTCCGGCGTGCCGGCGGTCAGCTGCTGGCCGACCTCTACGTGGTCACCCTCCTCCACCAGCAACCGCGACCGCTTCGACACCGGAAACGACTCCTCCTCGGAGCCGTCGTCGGGCACCACGACGATCTTCCGGCTGCGCTCGGTCTCCTCGATCTGGACCCGCCCGGCCGCCTCGGAGATCGGCGCCTTGCCCTTCGGCTGGCGGGCCTCGAACAGCTCCACGACGCGGGGCAAACCCTGGGTGATGTCGTCGGCCGACGCCACGCCGCCGGTGTGAAAGGTCCGCATCGTAAGCTGCGTGCCCGGCTCGCCGATCGACTGGGCGGCGATGATCCCGACCGCCTCACCGATGTCGACCAGCTTGCCGGTCGCCAGTGAGCGGCCGTAGCACTCGGCGCAGGCTCCGGTCCGGGCGTCGCAGGTCAGGACGGAACGGACCCGCACCTGGTCCACGCCGGCCTCGACCAGCTCAGCGATCTTGACGTCCCCGAGATCACCACCGGCCTCCACCAGGGTCTCACCGGTCTGCGGGTGCCGCACCTCGGTGGCCGCGGCTCGCGCGTACGCCGCGGTCTCGACGTTGTCGTCCTTGACGACGGTGCCGACGGGACCAGGTACGCCGATCCGCTTCACTAGTCCGCGTTCGGTGCCGCAGTCGTCCTCGCGGATGATGACGTCCTGCGACACGTCGACCAGCCGTCGGGTGAGGTAGCCCGAGTCGGCGGTCCGCAGCGCGGTGTCGGCCAAACCCTTACGGGCGCCGTGCGTGGAGATGAAGTACTCGAGAACCGACAGCCCCTCGCGGAAGTTGGACTTGATCGGCCGCGGGATGATGTCGCCTCGGGGGTTCGCCACCAGCCCGCGCATGCCGGCGATCTGGCGGATCTGCGTCATGTTCCCGCGCGCGCCGGAGTGCACCATCATGAAGATCGGGTTGGTCTTGGCGAACGCCGACTCCATGCTGCGCGCCACCTCGTGCGTGGCCTGCGTCCAGATCTCGATCAGCTCCTGCCGCCGCTCGTCATCGGTGATGAGGCCGCGCTCGAACTGCCTCTGCACCTTGACCGACTGGTCCTCGTAGCTCTCGAGGATCGCCTGCTTGTCGGCGGGCGTGATCACGTCGTCGATGGAGATCGTGACGCCGGAGCGGGTGGCCCAGCCGTACCCGATGTCCTTCAGGGCATCCAGCGCCGTGGCGACCTGAACCTTCGGGTAGCGCTCGGCCAGGTCGTTGACGATCTCGGCCAGCTGCTTCTTGCCGACCTCGTAGTCGACGAAGGCGTAGTCGGCCGGCAGCGCCTCGTTGAACAGCGCCCGCCCCAGCGTGGTCTCGAGCACGAACGGGCGCCCCGGTTCCCACCCCTCAGGCGTGGGAAGACCCGCCGGCGGCGTCATGCCGGTCAGCCGCATCCGGATCCGGCTCTGCAGGGCCAGCTCACCGCGGTCGAACGCCATGATCGCCTCCGCCACGGACGCGAAGGAGCGGCCCTCGCCCGGCATGCCGTCGCGGGCCATGGTGAGGAAGAAGATGCCGATGATCATGTCCTGCGTCGGCATCGTCACCGGTCGGCCGTCCGACGGCTTCAAGATGTTGTTCGTCGACAGCATGAGGATGCGGGCCTCGGCCTGGGCCTCCGCCGACAGTGGCAGGTGCACGGCCATCTGGTCACCGTCGAAGTCGGCGTTGAACGCCGTGCAGACCAGAGGGTGGATCTGGATGGCCTTGCCCTCGATCAGCTGCGGCTCGAACGCCTGGATCCCGAGCCGGTGCAGGGTCGGCGCCCGGTTCAGCAGCACCGGGTGCTCGGCGATGACCTCCTCCAGGACGTCCCACACCACCGGCCGGGCCCGCTCGACCATCCGCTTCGCGCTCTTGATGTTCTGCGCGTGGTTGAGGTCGACCAGCCGCTTCATCACGAACGGCTTGAACAGCTCCAGCGCCATCTGCTTCGGCAGCCCGCACTGGTGCAGCTTCAGCTGCGGGCCGACGACGATCACCGAGCGCGCGGAGTAGTCGACCCGCTTCCCGAGCAGGTTCTGCCGGAAGCGGCCCTGCTTGCCCTTCAGCATGTCGGACAGCGACTTCAGCGGGCGGTTGCCCGGCCCGGTGACCGGCCGGCCGCGCCGGCCGTTGTCGAACAGTGAGTCGACGGCCTCCTGCAGCATCCGCTTCTCGTTGTTGACGATGATCTCGGGCGCACCGAGGTCGAGCAGCCGCTTGAGGCGGTTGTTGCGGTTGATCACCCGGCGGTAGAGGTCGTTGAGGTCGGACGTCGCGAACCGGCCACCGTCCAGCTGCACCATCGGCCGCAAGTCCGGGGGGATCACCGGCACGCAGTCCAGCACCATGCCGCGGGGGCTGTTGGTGGTGGTGAGGAATGCGGACACGACCTTGAGCCGCTTCAGCGCCCGAGTCTTGCGCTGACCCTTACCGGTGCGGATGGTCTCCCGCAGCGCCTCCGCCTCCGCCTCGAGGTCGAAGCTCTCCAGCCGCTTCTGGATCGCGGCCGCTCCCATGTGGCCCTCGAAGTACTTGCCGAAGCGGTACTGCATGTCGCGGTAGAGCAGCTCGTCACCCTCGAGGTCTTGCACCCGCAAGTTGCGGAACCGGGTCCACACCTCCTCGAGCCGGTCGAGCTCGCGCTGCGCCCGGTCGCGGATCTGCTTCATCTCCCGCTCGGCGGATTCCCGGACCTTGCGCCGGGTGTCGGCCTTCGTGCCCTCCGCCTCCAGCGCCGCGAGGTCCTCCTCGAGCTTCTTGACGCGGGCCTCGACGTCGCTGTCGCGGCGCTGCTCGAGCTGCTTGCGCTCGACGTCGATCTTCCCCTCGAGCGAGGGCAGGTCCCGGTGCCGGGCCTCCTCGTCGACGTCGGTGATCATGTACGCCGCGAAGTAGATGACCTTCTCCAGGTCTTTCGGCGCCAGGTCCAGTAGGTAGCCCAGCCGGCTCGGCACGCCCTTGAAGTACCAGATGTGCGTCACCGGCGCCGCCAGCTCGATGTGGCCCATCCGCTCTCGGCGTACCTTGGACCGGGTCACTTCGACGCCACAGCGCTCGCAGATGATGCCCTTGAACCGGACCCGCTTGTACTTACCGCAGTAACACTCCCAGTCGCGGGTCGGACCGAAGATCTTCTCGCAGAACAGCCCGTCACGCTCGGGCTTGAGCGTGCGGTAGTTGATGGTCTCCGGCTTCTTGACCTCACCGTGGGACCACTGACGGATGTCATCGGCCGTGGCCAGCCCGATGCGCAGCTCGTCGAAGTAGTTCACATCCAGCACAACAGTTTCCTTTGGTTGTGTATCCGCCTGTGGCTGAGTCGGTTGGGCGGTTCAAGGAGGGCTAAGAACGCTCACTTCGTTCGGATTCTCAGCCCGGCTCACACCTCGTCCACACTGCTCGGCTCGCGACGCGACAGGTCGATCCCGAGCTCCTCGGCGGCACGGAAGACATCTTCCTCGGTCTCCCGCATCTCCAGCGCCGTACCGTCGCTGGAGAGCACCTCGACGTTGAGGCACAGCGACTGCATCTCCTTGACCAGGACCTTGAAGGACTCGGGGATGCCGGGCTCGGGGATGTTCTCACCCTTGACGATGGCCTCGTAGACCTTGACGCGGCCGAGGACGTCGTCGGACTTGATCGTGAGCAGCTCCTGCAGCGCGTACGCGGCGCCGTAGGCCTCCAGCGCCCACACCTCCATCTCGCCGAAGCGCTGCCCGCCGAACTGCGCCTTACCGCCCAGCGGCTGCTGGGTGATCATCGAGTACGGCCCCGTCGACCGCGCGTGGATCTTGTCGTCGACCAGGTGGTGCAGCTTGAGCATGTACATGTAGCCGACGGAGACCGGCTCGGGGAACGGCTCGCCCGACCGACCGTCAAAGAGACGCGCCTTGCCGGTGGCTCCGACCAGCCGCTCGCCGTCTCGGGTCGGCAGCGTCGCGCCGAGTAGACCCTGGATCTCGTCCTCGCGGGCACCGTCGAACACCGGCGTCGCGACCTTGGTGTCCGGGCCGGCCTGGTCGGCGCCGATCGTGCGCAGCCGGAACTTCCAGGCCTGCCCGTCACTGTCGCCGTCCTCGAGCCGCCAGCCGTTCTTGGCCAGCCAGCCGAGGTGGACCTCGAGGATCTGCCCGACATTCATCCGGTTCGGGACGCCGAGCGGGTTCAGCACGATGTCGACCGGCGTACCGTCCTCGAGGAACGGCATGTCCTCGATCGGCAGGATCGTAGAGATGACGCCCTTGTTGCCGTGCCGCCCGGCCAGCTTGTCGCCGTCGGAGATCTTGCGCTTTTGGGCGACGTAGACGCGGACCAGCTGGTTGACCCCGGGTGGGAGCTCGTCGCCCTCCTCGCGGTCGAAGACCCGGACCCCGATCACGGTGCCGCTCTCGCCGTGCGGCACCTTCAGGGAGGTGTCGCGCACCTCGCGGGCCTTCTCGCCGAAGATCGCCCGCAGCAGCCGCTCCTCCGGCGTCAGCTCGGTCTCGCCCTTCGGCGTGACCTTGCCGACGAGGATGTCGCCGGTCGTGACCTCTGCACCGATGCGGATGATGCCGCGGTCGTCGAGGTCGGCGAGCATCTCCTCGGCCACGTTCGGGATGTCCCGCGTGATCTCCTCGGGGCCGAGCTTGGTGTCGCGGGCGTCGACCTCGTGTTCCTCGATGTGGATGGAGGTCAGGACGTCCTCCTGCACCAGCCGCTGGGACAGGATGATCGCATCCTCGTAGTTGTAGCCCTGCCAGGGCATGAACGCGACGAGCAGGTTGGTCCCGAGCGCCATCTCGCCCTGGTCCGTGCAGGGACCGTCCGCGATCGGCGTGCCGGCCTCCAGCCGCTGACCCTCGTCGACCAGTGGACGCTGGTTGATGCAGGTGGTCTGGTTGGACCGGCGGAACTTGGCCAGCCGGTAGGTCTGCTGGGTGCCGTCGTCGGCGGCGACCTCGACGTAGTCGGCGGACACCGAGGTCACGACTCCCGGCTTCTCGGCGGTGACGACGTCGCCGGCGTCAACCGCGGCGCGGTACTCCATGCCGGTGCCGACCAGCGGTGCCTGGCTCTTGATCAGGGGCACCGCTTGGCGCTGCATGTTGGCTCCCATCAGCGCACGGTTGGCGTCGTCGTGCTCGAGGAAGGGGATCATCGCGGTCGCCACCGAGACCATCTGGCGCGGGGAGACGTCCATGTAGTCGACCTCGGACGCCGGCACCGACTCGACCTCGCCGTGGCGCTGGCGCACCAGCACCCGCTCCTCGGCGAAGGCGCCCTGCTCGGTCAGCGCGGCGTTGGCCTGGGCGATGACGAAGCGGTCCTCCTCGTCCGCGGTGAGGTAGTCGATCTTGTCGGTGACCTTGCCGTTCTCGACCTTGCGGTACGGCGTCTCGACGAAGCCGAACGGGTTGACCCGGCCGTAGGTCGACAACGACCCGATGAGACCGATGTTGGGCCCCTCAGGCGTCTCAATCGGGCACATCCGCCCGTAGTGGGAGGGGTGCACGTCACGGACCTCAAAGCCGGCCCGCTCGCGGGACAGACCACCAGGCCCCAGCGCGGAGAACCGCCGCTTGTGGGTCAGCCCCGCGATCGGGTTGGTCTGGTCCATGAACTGGCTCGACTGGGAGGTGCCGAAGAACTCCTTGAGCGCGGCCACGACCGGGCGGATGTTGATCAGCGTCTGCGGCGTGATCGCCTCGACGTCCTGGGTGGTCATGCGCTCGCGGACGACGCGCTCCATCCTGGCCAGCCCGGTACGCAGCTGGTTCTGGATCAGCTCACCGACCGTGCGCACCCGCCGGTTGCCGAAGTGGTCGATGTCGTCGTCCTCGACCATGAGCGTGCCCCGGGGGGACTCCAGCTCCGTGCGCCCGTCGTGCAGGGCGACCAGGAACCGGATCGTGGCGATGATGTCGTCGACGGTGAGGGTCTGCTGGTCGAACGGCTCCTCCAGGCCCAGCTTCTTGTTGATCTTGTACCGGCCCACCTTGGCCAGGTCGTAGCGCTTGCCGTTGAAGTAGTAGTTGTCCAGCAGGGTCTGGGCCGCCTCCCGGGTCGGCGGCTCGCCGGGACGCAGCTTGCGGTAGATGTCCAGGAGCGCCTCGTCCTGGCCGGCGGTGTGGTCCTTGTCCAGGGTCAGCCGCATCGACTCGTACTCGCCGAACTCCTCGAGGATCCGCGCGTCGTCCCAGCCCAGCGCCTTCAGCAGCACGGTGACGTTCTGCTTGCGCTTGCGGTCAAGGCGCACGCCGACGGTGTCGCGCTTGTCCACCTCGAACTCCAGCCAGGCGCCGCGAGACGGGATGATCTTGGCCGTGAAGACGTCCTTGTCGCTGGTCTTGTCGGTCGAGCACTCGAAGTAGACCCCGGGGGAGCGCACCAGCTGCGACACGACGACCCGCTCGGTGCCGTTGATGACGAACGTGCCCTTGCTGGTCATCAGCGGGAAGTCGCCCATGAAGACGGTCTGGCTCTTGATCTCGCCGGTCTCGTTGTTCATGAACTCGGCGGTGACGAACAGCGGCGCGGCGTAGGTGACGTCGCGCTCCTTGCAGTCCTCGACGGTGTTCTTCGGCGGCTCGAACCGGTGGTCGCGGAACGACAGCGACATCGTCCCGGAGAAGTCCTCGATCGGCGAGATCTCCTCGAAGATCTCCTCGAGGCCCGACTTGGTAGAAACGTCCGCGCGGCCGGCGGCCTCCGCTGCACTGACGCGCTCCTGCCAGGTGTCGTTGCCGATCAGCCAGTCGAAGCTGTCGACCTGGAGGGAGAGCAGATCAGGGACCTCGAGGGGCTCCTTGATCTTGGCGAACGAGATCCGACGCTGGTCGGGGGTGGCGGTGGGGGGGCTGTTCACGACGTTGCGCGAGGCGGCCAACAGGCGTCCTTCCGAGGGCTCGCGGACTCATCCCGACGGTGTGCGCGCCAACGTCGCCCGGCAGCAGGGCGGGGGCGAGGGAGAGGCAGCGCAAAAGAGCAGTCTAGCCCTCGGGCGGACTGCTGTCGAGCGGACGACCGGAGATCTCGGTCACACCACTGGGGCTGGCCACCAGCCCGCTCGGCGAGCCGGCGAGCCCGGCTGGAGGCCGGCCCGCCCTGGCAGCATGGACTCTGAGCGACGGCCCGTCAAGGTCCCGGCTCCGGCGTGCCGCTCGGAAGCGACGCGCCCGCGCGAGGAGGTAACGGCGACCGGCGCCGGCACCCATCGCGCGGACCCGCGACCTGCGGTCACTTGAGCGAGACGCTGGCACCGGCACCCTCGAGCGCCTGCCGGGCCTTCTCCGCGGCTTCCTTGCTGACCCGCTCCAGGACCGGCTTGGGCGCCGCCTCGACCAGCTCCTTGGCCTCCTTCAGGCCCAGGCTGGTCAGGCTGCGCACCTCCTTGATGACCTGGATCTTCTTGTCCCCGGCCGCCTCGAGTACGACGTCGAACTCGTCCTGCTCCTCGACCTCGGCGGCCTCGGCTGCGCCGTTGCCGGCGGCCGGAGCTGCGGCCACGGCCACCGGAGCGGCGGCGGTGACGCCGAACGTGTCCTCGAACTGCTTCACGAACTCGCTGAGCTCGAGGAGGGTCATCTCCTTGAACGCGTCGAGCAGCTCGTCGGTGCTGAGCTTGGCCATGGTCGGCGGTCCTTCCGTGGGTCGGGCGGGCCTGGGGCCCGGGCGGGTTGTCGAAGCTCGGCCGTCAGCCCGCGGTGGTCTCTGCGGCGGCGGACGGCTGCCCGGCGTCGTCACCGACGGTCGACGGGTCTTGGTCGGCCTTGTCCCGCAGGGCCGCGGCGAGCCGGGCGGTCTGTACGAGAGGGGCGTTGAACAGCGACGCGGCGTTCTGCAAGGACGCCAGGAGCGCACCGGCGAGCCTGGCCAGGATCACCTCGCGCGACTCCAGGTCGGCGAGCCGGGCGATCTCGTCGGTGGTGAGCGGCTTGCCGTCGAGGACGCCGCCCTTGATGACGAGAGGTGCGTTGGTCCGGGCGAAGTCACGAAGGCCCTTGGCCGCCTCCACCGGGTCGCCCTTGATGAAGGCGATGGCCGACGGCCCGGCGAGCAGGTCCTCGAACGCGTCGAGGCCGGCCTCCTGCGCGGCGATCTTGGTGAGCGTGTTCTTCACCACCGCATAGCTGGCGTTCCCGCCGAGTGAGCGCCGCAGGTCCTGCAGCTGCTTGACGGTGAGGCCGCGGTACTCGGTCAGTACGGCGCCGGCAGAGCTGCGGAACTCCTCGGTGAGCTCTGCGACGGCCGCCGCCTTGTCCGCCCGTGCCATGGTTCTCCTTCGCAGTGCCGATCCGTTCGCCGCGGACCCGGCGGAAGGCCCGAAACACGCAGCAGCGCCCTCGTGCAGGTGCACGGGGCGCTGGACGCATGCGTTTGGCGATGCGTGTGACGGCTCGTCCCACCTGCGCAGGCCGCCCGCGCTGCGGGCCCTTCGGTCACCACGCCAAGCGTGGACGACGACCGGCGGTCTTCGGCTAGGTGCTTAGCGTACGCCGGACGGTCCGGCGGGCCAAATCGGGCCGGGGAGCCCGTCAGCTGCGCCCCTGCGGCAGCTCGGTGACCAGGCGGCGTGGCGGCGCGGTGATGTTCACCGGCTCACCCCAGTCGGAGAAGGTCATCTGCATGGACACGCCCTGCAGGTCGAAGGAGAACCGGCGCACGAGGTCGTCGTCGTCGACCCAGAGACGGTAGTCGATCTCGTCCGGAAGCTGGCCGGGCGGTACCGGAACCCCTTGCGCCCGCAGCGCCTTGCGGGTGTCCACCGTGACGGCGTACTCGGTCGTCTCGACGCCGTCCACGGTCTCCTCGCCGACGCGCTCGAGGCTGGTGATGGCCTTGAGCGCGGCCAGGCTGCGGCTCGGGTCGATGGCACGGAGCATCTGGCCGAAGGACTGCGCCATCGGGTCGGAGCTGTCCCGCGGGTCGATGACGACGAACTTGTTCCGCGGCGCCAGGCCCGGGAACTTCAGGTAGAAGCGCTTGTCGACGACGATGAAGCGGCCGCCCTCTCCGAATCCGGCGCCCGACATCGTCATGTCCAGGGCGGGGTTCCGGGTGGAGAGCCGCATGTCGCCGACCATGTCGAAGGTCTGGCCGCCGCCGCCGTCGAGCGTGGCCTCCATGTGCACCGAGCCTGCGTCGAGCTGCGCCTCGAACAGGGCGGCGCCGAATGCCGCCGGGTCGGTGCGGTCGTCCGCACCGTCAGGCTCCTCGCCCGGCTTCTCACTGGGCTCCTCGCCCGGCTTCTCGCTGGGCTCCTCGGCAGAGTCTCCGACCGGCGGCTCGTTCTCCGTCGCCTGCTGGGAGGTCGCCGGCGCGTCCGCGTTCGTGGCGTCCGGTGTGTCATCTCCGCTGCAGGCGGTTGCGGTCAACAGCAGGGCTCCCAGAGCGGTGGCCATCCGGGTGCACGTGCGGGTGCGGTTCATCAGGCGCCCCCAGGGTCGCAGAGAGGTGCGCACATCCTACGCCCCCCGGGGCTCACACCTCGGGGCTCTCGTCGACCGCGACGTTGCGGGTGCGGTTGGGGTCGACCGGTATGCCCGGGCCCATGGTGGTGGACATCGTGACCTTGCGCAGGTAGCGGCCCTTGGCGCTTGCCGGCTTCAGCCGCAACACCTCCTCGACCGTCGCACCGTAGTTCTCCGCCAGGTGGATGTCGGTGAACGACGCCTTGCCGATGATGAAGTGGAGGTTGGCGTGACGGTCGACCCGGAACTCGATCTTGCCCCCCTTGATGTCGCGGACCGCCTTCGCCACGTCGGTGGTCACCGTGCCGGTCTTGGGGTTCGGCATGAGGCCGCGAGGGCCCAGGACCCGGCCGAGTCGTCCGACCTTTCCCATCATGTCCGGGGTGGCCACGACGGCGTCGAAATCGAGCCAGCCGCCGTTGATCCGCTCGATCAGGTCGTCGCCGCCGACATGGTCGGCGCCAGCGGCACGGGCCTCGTCCGCCCTCTGTGCACTGGCGAAGACGAGGACGCGGGCGGTCTTGCCGGTGCCGTGCGGGAGGTTGACGGTGCCGCGGACCATCTGGTCGGCCTTGCGCGGGTCGACCCCGAGCCGCATGGCGACGTCGATGGTCTGGTCGAACGCGCGCGAGGAGGCGGTCGACTTGGCGAGCCGCACGGCCTCCAGCGGCGGGTAGAGCCGGGTGCTGTCGATCTTGGCCGCGGAGGCGCGGTAGACCTTGCTGCGCTGCATGTGCTGGCGCCTTTCGGAGATGGACCAGGTGTGGTCGTCGGGCGCGGCGCGGCCCTGCCACGGGGTCTGTCGGGCGGGGGCTACTCGGTGGTGACGCCCATCGAGCGAGCGGTGCCCTCGACGATCTTCATCGCCGCGTCGAGGTCACGAGCGTTGAGGTCGGGCAGCTTGGTCTCGGCGATCTCGCGGACCTGGTCGCGAGACAGCCGGCCGACCTTGTCCTTGTGCGGTACGCCCGAGCCCTTGCTCAGGCCGGCGGCCTTCTTGATCAGCTCTGCCGCCGGTGGCGTCTTGGTGACGAACGTGAACGAACGGTCCTCGTACACGGTGATCTCGACCGGGACCACATTGCCGCGCATCGGCTCCGTGGCGGCGTTGTAGGCCTTGCAGAACTCCATGATGTTGACACCGTGCGGCCCGAGGGCGGTGCCGACCGGCGGGGCAGGAGTGGCGGCGCCCGCCTGCAGCTGCACCTTGACGAGGGCGGCGATCTTCTTGCGGGGAGGCATTGCGTGTCCTTCGGTCGAGGCCGGCAGCGGCTGCGGGGCGGTGGCTGCGGTATGGAGGCTGTGCGTAGGGAGCAGGTGGCGGCGACGCGCTCAGACCCGCTGGATCTGACTGAAGCTGAGCTCGACCGGCGTCTCGCGGCCGAAGATCTCGACGAGCGCCTTGACCCGCTGGGCGTCGGCGTTCATCTCGGTGATCGTGGCGTGCAGGGTGGCGAACGGTCCGTCGACGACCATCACCGAGTCGCCCACGGCGAAGTCGGCGACCTCGACCTGCTTCTTGGCCTTCGGCTGGGCAGCGCCACCGGCACCCGCGGCGGCGGCAAGCTCCTCCTCGACGGCCGGTGCCAACATCTTCTCGACCTCGTCGGGGGTCAGTGGGATGGGCTGGTGACTGTGGCCGACGAAGCCGGTCACGGACGGCGTGTGCCGGACCGTGGCCCATGACTCGTCGGTCAGATCCATCCGGACGAGCACGTAGCCGGGCAGCACGGTGCGCCGCACCAGGCGACGCTGGCCGCTCTTGATCTCAGGAACCTCTTCCTGAGGCACCACGACCTCGTAGATGAAGTCCTCCATGTTGAGAGAGCTGATGCGGTTCTCGAGATTCGCCTTGACCCGGTTCTCCATGCCGGAGTAGGTGTGCACGACGAACCAGTCGCCGGGCTTGGCTCGCAGCGCGACGCGGAACTCCTCGAGCGGGTCGGCGATGGGCGCGTCGAGGTCGTCCGATCCCTCGACCGGCTCGGCCAGCGACGTGGTATGGCTGTCGGGGAGGTCGAGTGCCTCCGGCGTCGGCTCGTCCGCCACCGGGTCCTCGGGGACGCGGTAGTCGAGGCTCCGGTCCTCGCCGGCCTCGTCGTACGGCTGCGACACGGTTGGATCCGCCACCTTCTCCTCCGGCCTGACCTCGGGTCAGGCGAACACGTTGAACATCAGCGACCCGAACGCGTAGTCCAGGGCCGACACGATGCCGATCATCACCAGCACGAAGACCAACACGACGACGAAGTAGGTCAGCAGTTGGTGCCGCGTCGGCCAGACCACCTTGCGCAGCTCCGCGACGACCTGCCGGTAGAACACCGGCAGGGTCGTCCGCCGGGGGGCAGCCCTGCGGTCCTGCGACGAGCTGGCCGGGCGAGTCTCAGTCACGATGCCACCTTCGGTCTCGACTGTCCCGATGCTGCTGTTGGTGCGGGTCATGGCTGTCGCCACAGCCCGGCAGGGCAGGAGGGACTCGAACCCCCAGCCTTCGGTTTTGGAGACCGATGCTCTGCCAGTTGAGCTACTGCCCTCGGCGTCGCCCGCGCCGCGAGGGTCGACGCGGAGGCGAGCTGCGGGCACGACGACCAGCGGGGCGGAAGCCACCAAGAGCAGAAGTGTACGGGGTGCGTCCGGTGAGGTCGAACCGGCGAGGTCACCGAGGGCGGGCACCGTGACACGATGACGGCATGACGCAGCGCGCCCGGATCTCGCACCGCATCAGCAGCATCGCGGAGTCCGCGACGCTGGCGGTGGACGCCAAGGCGAAGGCGCTGCGCGCGGCGGGGCGTCCGGTGGTCGGGTTCGGAGCCGGCGAGCCGGACTTCCCGACCCCGGACCACGTCGTCGAGGCGGCGGTCGAGGCGGCCCGCGACCCGCGCAACCACCGCTACACCCCGGCTGGCGGTCTTCCCGAGCTGAAGCAGGCGATCGTCGACAAGACCCGGCGCGACTCCGGGCTCGAGGTCGATCCCGGACAGGTGCTGGTGACCAACGGCGCCAAGCAGGCGGTGTACGAGACGTTCGCGACGCTTCTGGACCCCGGTGACGAGGTGCTGCTGCCCGCGCCGTACTGGACGACGTACCCGGAGGCGATCCGCCTCGCCGGCGGCACACCGGTCGAGGTCCTCACCACCGAGGAGCAGGGCTACCTCGTGACCGCCGACCAGCTCGAGGGCGCGTGCACCGAGCGGACGAAGGTCCTACTGCTCTGTTCACCGTCCAACCCGACCGGGGCGGTGTACTCCCCCGACCAGGTGCGGACGATCGGCAGGTGGGCGCTCGAGCACGACCTGTGGGTCGTCACCGACGAGATCTACGAGCACCTGGTCTACGGCGAGGCTCGGTTCAGCTCGATCGCGATGGAGGTCCCGCAGCTGGCGGACACGTGCGTCGTCGTCAACGGCGTCGCGAAGACGTACGCGATGACCGGCTGGCGGGTGGGCTGGCTGATCGGCCCGCACGACGTCGTGCGGGCGGCGACCAACCTGCACTCACACGCCACCTCCAACGTGTCCAACGTCGCCCAGCACGCCGCGATCGCCGCGGTCGCGGGCGACCTGTCGTCGGTGGATGCGATGCGGGAGGCGTTCGACCGGCGACGTCGAACCATGGTCGCCATGCTGGGGGAGATCGACGGGGTCGTCTGCCCCGAGCCGAAGGGTGCCTTCTACGTCTACCCGTCCGTCACCGGCGTCCTCGGTCGATCCTTGGACGGGGCACGGCCGGCGACGTCCGCCGAGCTGGCGGAGCTCATCCTCGACCGCGCGGAGGTTGCGGTGGTGCCCGGTGAGGCGTTCGGCACGCCGGGTTACCTGCGGCTGTCGTACGCGCTCGGCGACGACGACCTGGTGGAGGGCGTATCCCGCATGCAGCGCCTGCTCGCCGGCTGACCGTCCGTTGGCCGCGCGGTCACGGTGCCTGGCCTCGCTGCCCAAGGCGCATCTGCACCTGCACTTCACCGGCTCCATGCGTCACACGACACTGCTGGAGCTGGCCCGGCGGAACGGTGTGGGGCTGCCCGACGCGCTGGTGAAGGACTGGCCGCCACGGTTGTCGGCCACCGACGAGAAGGGCTGGTTCCGGTTCCAGCGGCTGTACGACGTGGCGAGGGCGCTGGTGCGGACCGAGGGCGACGTACGGCGGCTGCTCCGGGAGGCGGCCGAGGACGACGCCGCGGACGGGTGCCGCTGGTTGGAGATCCAGGTCGACCCCTCCGGCTACGCCGCCCGCTTCGACGGGCTCAGCGCGTTCACCGAGCTGGTCCTCGACGCGGCCCGCGCAGCCGGCGCCGCGGCCGGGATCGGCATCGGCGTGGTGATCGCCGCCAACCGGACCCGGCACCCGCTCGACGCCCGCACGCTGGCCCGGCTGGCAGCGCGGTACGCCGGGAGTGGCGTCGTGGGGTTCGGGCTGTCGAACGACGAGCGGCGCGGGCGTCCGGAGGCGTTCGCGCCGGCCTTCCGCATCGCGGCACGCGCGGGCCTGCTCGCCACACCACACGGAGGTGAGCTGTGCGGCCCGGACAGCGTCCGCGCGTGCCTGGACCTGCTGGGCGCCGGGCGCCTGGGGCACGGCGTCCGGGTGGTGGAGGAACCGGACCTGCTGCGACGCGTCGTCGACGCCGGCGTGACCCTGGAGGTGTGTCCGACCTCGAACGTCTCGCTCGGGGTCTACCCGGACGCCACCCAGGTGCCGCTGCCGGCGCTGGTGTCGGCAGGAGCCTCGGTCGCCCTTGGCGCCGACGACCCGCTGCTCTTCGGGGCCAGGCTGGCCACGCAGTACGAGCTCGCGCGCACCGTCCACGGGTACGGCGACGCGGTGCTGGCGGAGCTGGCGCGGATGTCCTTGCGGGCCTCGTGCGCACCGGCTGACGTGAAGCGGGCGGCGCTGGCCGACGTGGACCGGTGGCTGGCGGCGCCGCTGCCGCGCTAGTCGGCGCCCCGCCCAGGTAGCCTGCGACGCGCCGGATCTACATCCGCGGTCCAGCCGCGGCGACCGGGTCGATGCGCCGCTCAGGAGGAGTTTGTGCGCTGGAGCGCTGATTTCCTCCTCAGCGCCCGAACCATCCGGTTTCCGTGCCGGCCTAGAGGTCGGCGCCGACGATGACCGGCTCGTTGACCAGCGTGACCCCGAAGCGCTGGCGGACCGTGTCGCGGATCTCGCGGGCCAGCGCAAGCAGCTCGGCGGTCGTCGCGCCACCGCGGTTGGTCAGGGCCAGGGTGTGCTTGGTCGACAGCGCCACCCGGCCCCGTGCGTAGCCACGGGAGTAACCCGCGGCGCCGATCAACCAGGCCGCGCTGGTCTTGACGCGGCCGTCCGGCTGTGGCCAGCGTGGCGCCGGTGCCGGCAGCCGTGCGGCGTCGTCGGCGGCCAGCACCGGGTTCGTGAAGAACGAGCCTACGCTCCAGGTGTCGTGGTCCGCCTCGTCGAGCACCATCCCCTTGCTGCGTCGCAACGCCAGCACGGCCTCGCGGACCTCGCGGGCCGGCACGCGCGCACCGACGTCCACACCGAGCGCCGCCGCCAGCTCGGCGTACCGGACCGGCTCCCCCAGCCCGCCCAGACCGAACCTGAACGTCACCTCCAGCACCACGAACCGGTGCGGGTCGGCCTTGAACCGGCTGCTGCGGTAGCCGAAGCCGCAGGCCGACGCCGGCAGGCTGCGCCGCATCCGGTGCCAGCGATCCCAGAGGTGCACCGAGACGATCGTGTCAGCGACCTCCTGACCGTACGCGCCGACGTTCTGAATCGGCACGGCTCCGACCCTGCCGGGAATGCCGGACAGCGCCTCGATACCGGTCCAGCCTCCGTCCACCGCGGCTGCCACCAGCTCGTCCCAGTTCTCGCCGGCGGCGACGCGCACGGTCACGCCGTGGTGCCGGTCCGCGTCGGCCACCATCCCGCGGGTCGAGACCGCAACCACGGTGCCGGGGAAGCCGTCGTCGGCGACGACGAGGTTGCTGCCGCCGCCGAGCACGAGCAGCGGCTCACCGGCGGTGTCGGCGACCGCCACCGCGCTGACGAGGTCGTCGTCGGTGCCGGCCTCGACCAGCCGGGCGGCGGGGCCGCCCAGGCGCAAGGTCGTCCGCTCGGACAGGGGCGTGGCGGTGATCGTGCGCATCAGGGTGCGACGCGTACGACGGCTCGCGCCATGCCGAGGACCTTCTGCCCGGCGCAGGTGCAGGTGAGGTCGATCCGGGCACGACCGTCGGTGACGTCGCGCACGGTACCAGTGACCTCGAGGTCGACCCCGGTGTCGTCGTCGGGGACGACGACCGGCCGGCTGAAGCGGACGGCGTACTCCGCGATGCGTGAGACACCGCCGGCCCAGGCCGTGACGGCGCGTCCGGCCAGCGCCATCGTCAGCATCCCGTGGGCGACGACACCCGGCAGGCCGACGGCGACGGCGGTCCGGTCGCTGTAGTGGATGGGGTTGAAGTCGCCGGAGGCACCGGCGTACCGGACCAGGTCTTCTCGGCGGACGGTGAACGTGTGCGCGGGCAACTCGGCGCCGGGCACCAGACGTGGCGCACCTGCGGTCACGAGGCGGGCTCCTCAGCCCTGTGCACCAGCGTGGCGTAGGCGCTGACCACGTGGTCGCCGTCGGCAGTGGCGATGTCGGTGCGGGTGCCGATGATGTCGGCTCCCGCCGCCTGGCGCAGCGACTCGAGCGTCAGCCGGGCGATGAGCACGTCACCGGCATGCACGGGGCGGGTGTAGACGAACCGCTGGTCGCCGTGCACGACCCGGTGCAGCGCCACCCCGACGTCGGGCTCGGCCAGCAGCGCCTGCATGGCCCGGAACGCCACCACGATGGGGAACGTCGGCGGCGCCACCTCCCCGCCGTCCGGCTCCTCGACGCTGGCGCCGATCGCGGTGGTGAACTCGCGGATCTTCTCGCGGGCGACCTCGTAGGGCGGTGTCGGAGGGAAGGTCCGGCCGGCGAGGTCGGCGGGCAGCGGCATGGTCGCGCGCAGGCTCCCGATCAGCGGGTCTCGCGGTGCGCGGTGTGGGTGCGACACCGCGGGCAGAACTTCTTCAGCTCCATCCGGTCGGGGTCGTTGCGCCGGTTCTTCTTGGTGATGTAGTTGCGCTCCTTGCACTCGGTGCAGGCCAAGGTGATCTTGGGGCGAACGTCACTGGACTTGCTGGCCACGAGAGGAGCCTCTTCCGCGTCTGGTCCGGGTTCGGACGTCTGGTGAGTAGCGGGGGCGGGAATCGAACCCGCGACACCACGATTATGAGCCGTGTGCTCTAACCGACTGAGCTACCCCGCCATTCCGGGAGACGCCTCACCGTTGCCGGTGCGACTGCCTCCAGAGCCCCCTTACGGAATCGAACCGTAGACCTTCTCCTTACCATGGAGACGCTCTGCCGACTGAGC
>JALYMZ010000074.1 GCA_030773435.1 Actinomycetota bacterium
GTCGCCGGCAGCCCGGCGGAGCGCAGCGGGCTGCGGGTCGGCGACCTGGTGCTGGCGGTCGACGGCACGCCGCTCGGCGACGCCCAGTCGCTGCAACGCCTGCTGTTCGACGGCGCCATCGGCCGCCGCACCGAGATCACCGTGCTCCGCAACGGTGCCCTGGTCGACGCGGTCGCCGTGCCGGTCGAGCTCACCGACTGACGACGACCGCGCCGCGGTGCCGCCGCTACGGCCGGTCGATGGTGACCAGCATCGAGCCGGCGCTGCCCGCCGGACTCGACCCGTCGGCCGCCAGCTCGACCAGCGCGAACCAGGTGGTTCCCGGCTTCATCGCCGGCTCGTTCCAGGCCAGGGTCACGTCGTACCTCTCACCCTCACGCACGACGCCACTGGGGCCGGTGACGGTGAGGTTGCCGTTGTCCGTACCCGGGACGGTGGCCACGACCAGCTCCACGTCGTCCACCACCTGGCCGGTCAGCCAGTTCTGCACCATCACCCAGTACTTCCCGGCCGCCGGGTCGGTGATCTTGCAGGCCTCCAGCGCCACCTCGCTGGCGCTGCGGCAGACCTCCTCGCCCTCGTCCGGCGCGCCGTCGCCGTCGGTGTCGAGGCCGACGAACAGGTCGAGGTCGGAGGACGTGGTCGAGGCGATCTCGGCCGCGAGCAGCCGGGCTCCGGCCGGGACGTCGGTGTTGACGTGGAAGGTCCCGCCGAGGCCGTCGTACGGCTCGAGCGGCGTCGGGTCCTGTGCGAGCCGGTGGGTCGTCGCCGACCCCTGCTGCAGTCCGAGGACGTTCGCGGTCAGGTCGGTGATGCGGACCGGAGCGGTCAGCGTCTCGACGTGCGACCCGGTGGTCGACGCAGAAGTGATCTCCACCGGCGTGGGGGCACCGCCGGGCAGCACGGCGACTGGCAGGTGGACCGCCGGTGCCTGCGCCTTCTTCTCCTGCAGGGTCACCTCGGCGAACCGCCACGAGCCCGCGGGCAGGTTCGTCACGTCGGCGGTCACCGTCAGCGTGCCGGTGGCCCCCGGCGCCAAGGACAGCCGCTTCGGCTTAACCGACAGCGTCATCCCCTGCGGTGCCGCCGTCGACACGCTCCACGTGGCGCTGGTGGACAGCGGGTTGCGCACGGCGCGCACCCACGTGCAGGTGCCGGCACAGTCACCGCTGGCCAGGCTGGGCAGGTTCAGCCGCGTCGGGTCGCCACCGGCCGCCGGATTCGCCGCGGTGTAGTCCGCGGCGTCCTCGTCGAACAGCAGTCCGGCGCGGGCGGCCTTGGTGAGGTCGACGCGTCCGGCGCCCATGTCGAACGGGTCGGCGGCGGTGGTGCCGTCCTCCTTGCGCATCGTCGAGTCCAGCGCGGTGGTCATCAGCGCCGACTGGACCTCTGCCGGCGTCCATCCGGGCCGCAGCGCGCGGACCAGCGCGGCCGCGCCGGCCAGGTGCGGGCTCGACATCGAGGTGCCGCTGAGCAGCCCATACTCCGGGGGCGCGGTCGGGTCGGTGGTGTGCACCGCGGCGAGCACGTCGACCCCCGGGGCGGAGATGTCGGGCTTCAGGACTCCGGGCACCGACGGGTTCGGTCCGCGGGAGCTGAACCCGGCCATCACGTCGCCGTTCTCCGGACGCTGGTCCGCGGTGGTCCCGGCGATGGTGGCGGTGTGGCCGCTGCCGCCGTCCCGGACCCACGCCTCGAGCTGCCGGCCCGCATCGAAGCCGAGGTGCACGGCGGGCAGCGTGTGCGGGTCGGCGACCGTCGACTCGCCTTCGGCCGCGGTGTTGACCAGCACCATGCCGCCCGCGCCGCCGGCCTTGACGTTGCTGCCCTTCTCGACCCGCGGGTTGATGCCGCGGCGGCACACGACGATCTCGCCGTTGAAGGTGCCCGGCGCGAACGGCGTCCGGCACAGGGCGTCGCCGTAGTCGGCGGCGTGCACGATCGTCGCCGGGCCGTAGCCGGAGGTGAAGCTCTTGCCGCTGAGCGTCCCCGGTGGCGTCGTCGCCCCACCGGACATGTTCGTCACCGAGTTGACGAACGTGCGGTCGTGGGTGCTGGCGGCCACGCTGGTGATCCACGGTGCGTCGGACGGGGAGCCGACGGTCTCGGCGCCGGGGCCGGAGTTGCCGGCGGACGCGGCGACGAAGACGCCGGCGTCGCGCGCGCCCAGGAAGGCCTGCGCGTCGGCGTCCGACCACGGGTTGGAGGAGCCGCCACCGATGGAGTAGTTGATGACGTCGACCATGTCGGCCGTCGCCTGGTCGATCGCGGCCACCAGGCTGGGGGACAGGCAGCCGACGGCGATGCAGGCCTTGTACGTGATGAGGTTCGCGTGCGGCGCCACGCCGGAGATCGAGCGCTTGACGTCGATCGTCGGTGCATGCACCGCTGCCTCTACGCGGTTACCGGCCGCGGTGCTGGCGGTGTGGCTGCCGTGCTGGTTGTCGTCGAGCGGCGTCGTACCGGTGAAGTCCCAGACGCCGATCAGCTTGTCGTTGCAGAACGGGGCGCCGGTGACCGGGTCGCACGCGCCGTAGAACCGGCCGCGCGGGTTCTTGTGGTTGTACCCGTCACCGCCCACGTCGGCGAACGACGGGTGGTCGTGGTTGATGCCGGTGTCGATGACCCCGACCACGACCCCTTCGCCGCGGGTGCCCGCAGCTGTCCCGGTGGACGCTCCGCTCCACACCGACTCGGCGCCGATCCACGCCGGGCCGGCGTCGGTGAGCAGCTCGCGCTCGAAGGCCGGCTGCACCATTGCGATCTGCGGCAGCTGGCGGACCCGCGCCGCCTCGGCGTCGCTGAGCTCGACGGCGAAGCCGTTGAAGGCGTAGCGGTAGTCGTGCACTCGGTCGACCGCGTGCCCGAGGGCGGTCTCGATGCTGGTTTCGACCGTCGAGTGCACGGCGGCGAGGTGCCGCAGGTAGGCCCGGCTGGCGGCGCTGCCGACATCGAGCCGAGTCTTGCCCAGGACGTCGGGGTTGGTGGCCGGAAGGCCGGGGATGCCGCCGCGGTAACTCGCCAGCGGTGCGTCGTCCAGCTGCACCACGTGCACCGTCGGCTCTGCCGCACTGGCCGACGTGCCCGGGAGCAGGGCACCGGCCACCAGAGTGGTCACCGCGGTGGCGGCAATGGTGAGAGCTCGCGCCCGTCGTACGGATGTCATGGGTTGAGCCCTCCGCGGTCCTGGGAGCCGGGTCTCGGTTCTGTTGGTCCTGGCCTCACCGAGCCCGTCTCACGCCGGTCGGCGCGACCCCCGTGGCCCGTCGGAGTCGGTCGGTCGGCGGCCGGCTCGCGCGCCACGTTACCTCGATCACACCCGCCGATCCAAGAGCCGCCGCTGGCGGGCAGGTGCGCCGGGCCCGTGGGGAGGCAGCGCGCCGAAGTGGCGGCGGCTGGCCCGGCGGTCCCGGCGCCGGGAAACCGGTCGGAAACGACAGCGACACGCCGGTGCATGCCAGTCGTTTGTGACCGGTTTCCGGCGGAGGGGTTACCGATGGGGTCGCGGCCGGGAAACCGGTCGGAGACGACAAGCGACACGCCGGTGCATGCCTCCGCGACTCGGCGAACGGCCGGCGGCCACGCAGGTCCGCGTGATTCCACGCAGTCGCGTGGCGGCGGCGACGCCTGCGGCGTACCCAAAACTGACGCGCGACTGCGACGGGCCCGCTGGCCGACGTCGTTTGTGACCGGTTCTTCGGCGGAGTGGGTTCCCGATGGCGTCGCGGCCGGGAACCAGAGCCCAGCCGCGACACCCGGGCCGCGGGCTGTGGCTCTGCGACGGCGTCAGTGCGGGTCGCGCACGCTCGGCCCGCGCTCGGGGATCTCCTCGGCGCTGGCCGGGTCGATCGCGGTCAGCGTGCCCTCGGCGTAGGACTCCAGCAGCGCGAACATCGACGCGTACGCCGTCCGGATCAGCATGCCGGCGCTCTTCTGGCCGATGCCGCCGCGCAGCTCGACCAGCACGCCGCCGGAGCCGCGGATCGCGTAGGCGTTGCGGAAGATGCCCTCGAACTGGCCGCCGGGGTACTGGGTGACCTCGGCGAACCCGTACTGCGTCAGCGTGTCGTAAATCAGCCGCACGGTCTGCTTCGAGAGAGCCACCGCGTCCGGGTCGGCGGCGGGGGAGCTCGGCCAGAACGTGGACGCGGTGATCAGGTCTCCGTCCTCGCTGACGTAGCTGCCCTGGTGGTGGTAGTCGACCAGCAGGTCCGGCTGGTAGGTCTCGTAGACCCGCTGCACGATCCCGGACTCGCGCACCGGGTTCGTGTCCGGCGTCAGCGCGGGGGAGTGGTAGCGGTTCATGTCGAAACCGCGGGACGGGCTGCAGAAGGCGCCGCCGTAGATGTCGCCGTGGCATCCCGGTGCGTGCGTGTAGCGCTGGTTGCGCGCCGCGCCGTCGGGGTTCAGGCGCGGCATGACCAGCAGCGTCACGTCCTTCAGCCAGGCGTCGACCTGCGCGCCGCCGGCCCCGACCGCCTGCAGGAACTGCAGCGCCGCCTCGGCGCCGAGCGGCTCGTTGCCGTGCTGCTGGGCGACGATCATCAACGTCGTGTCCCCGGTGCCGGCCTTGGCCAGCCAGAGGTCGCGGCCCTCGTTCGACGAGCCCACCGACTCCACGTCAACGCGGCCCTGGCTGGACCGCTCGATCCGGGCCAGCGCCTTGGCCAGCTCGACGTCGGTGTGCAGACGTTCGTAGCTGACGTGCTGGCTGTCCTCGACCCACGGGCCGTTGGGCCGGGTCTGCGGGTCAGCGCTCACCGGCAGCGCGACGGCCAAGGCGAGTGCGGAGGTGACGGCGGCGGCGGCAAGCGGGGTACGACGCATGGGGCGGCTCCTGGAGGACGGAAGCGGTCGGTGTTGACATCGACACCCTCTGTCATCACGGCGGCGATCCTTGCTCCGGACGGCGGCGCGCCGCGGAGTACGCTGAGCGGCCGAAGTGGAAGGCGGGTGCGACCGTGCGGGGTGACCGGGTCGAGGTGGTCATCGACGCCGGCGGCGAGGTGCGCACGTACGACGTCGTCGCGACCCGCAACGGGCGCCGGGTCGAGATCAACACCGGCCGCGGCGTCGTCGAGGTCACCGAGGTGACCCGCGGCGGCACCGCCGTACGCACCGCCCGGTTCATGGCCAACCGGATCCTCGCCCTGGTCGAGCACCCGGCGACCGACAAGGTCATCGGTGAAGAGGTCATGCCGCGGTCAGCGCCGAGCGACGGGTGAGCCCGCCCGTTCACCGGCGCCGAACCCGGGGTACCGGCGGCTCATGACGACGCCAACACCGCAGCCGCCGGACCCGCCGACCGAGTCCGGCGCGGCCGGCTCAGCGCGCGAGACCCTCGGCGAGACGGGACCGGCGGACGCCGTACAGGGCGTCGAGGTCGAGGACGAGCGGGACCGGCTCGATGTCGATGGGGAGCGGCTCGGCGACCTCGGCGACGACCACGACGGCCACTGAGGGCGCGACGGTCAGGAGACCAGACGCACGGTGAGCGGGTACCGGAAGTCCGCGCCGCGGGACGCGCGCCTCGAGCCGGTGACGACACAAACCACGTAGAACAGCCCGTACAGCGGCAGGAGGACCAGCCCGACCACGACGAAGATCAGCGCGCCGAACACCACGGTGTAGACCAGCGCATTGAGCTGGAAGTTCAGTGATTCCACAGCGTGACGGCGCACGAACCGCGAGCTGTGGCCCTTGACCAGCAGCACGGTCAGCGGTGCGAGCAGGCCGAGCGCGAACCAGGCGGCCAGGAAGCTGGCCAGGTGCGCGGCCATCGCCCAGTTGCGCTCCTTCTCGGTGGAGCCGGTGGGCGTCGGGGGCGGCGGCGCACCCCGCGGCCCGGGGTAGGGGGGCCCGCCGGGCGTCGGTCCAGGAGGCCACGAGTCGCCGGTGCTCACGCCACCAGTGAACACCACCAGTGAACACCACCGGGGCACTCGGCCGCCGGTGGTCGGCCGACCCCGGTCAGCGGGGCGCGGTCGCCGCGGTGGAGGCGGGGCGCCTGTCGACGACCCGCTTGATCTTGCCGACCGAGCGCTCGAGCGACGCAGGCGGCAGCACCTCGACCCGGCAGCTCGCCCCGATGACGTCCTTGACCCGCCGCTGCAGCTCGGCGGCCGCGGCCTCCCGCTCCCCGGCAGACGCGTGCTCGGGTCGTGCCTCGACCTCGACGGTCATCTCGTCCAGCCGACCGGGCCGGTCGATGACGAGGCGGAAGTGCGCCGACAGGGCCGGCACCCGCAGCACCAGCTCCTCGACCTGGGTCGGGAACAGGTTCACCCCGCGCAGGATCACCATGTCGTCGCTGCGGCCGGTCACCTTCTCCATCCGGCGCATGGTGCGCGCGGTGCCCGGCAGCAGCCTGGTGAGGTCGCGGGTGCGGTAGCGCACCAGCGGCGTCGCCTCCTTGGTCAGCGTGGTAAACACCAGCTCGCCGCGCTCACCGTCGGGCAGCGGCTCCAGCGTCACCGGGTCGAGCACCTCCGGGTAGAAGTGGTCCTCCCAGACGTGCAAGCCGTCCTTGGTCTCCACGCACTCGTTCGCCACGCCGGGGCCCATCACCTCCGACAGCCCGTAGATGTCGACGGCGTGCATGTCCAGCCGCTGCTCGATCTCGCGGCGCATGTCGTCGGTCCACGGCTCGGCACCGAAGATGCCGACCTGCAGCGACGTCGACCGCGGGTCCACCCCCTGCCGCTCCATCTCGTCGACGACGGCCAGCATGTACGACGGCGTCACCATGATGACGTCGGGCTCGAAGTCGACGATCAGCTGTACCTGCCGCTCGGTCATCCCGCCCGACACCGGGATCACCGTGCAGCCGAGGGCCTCCGCGCCGTAGTGCGCGCCGAGCCCCCCGGTGAACAGCCCGTAGCCGTAGGCGACGTGCACCCGGTGCCCGGGCCGTCCGCCGGCGGCGCGGATGGAGCGGGCCATCACCTGCGACCAGGTGTCGACGTCGCGCTGGGTGTATCCGGCCACCGTCGGCTTGCCCGTCGTACCGCTGGACGCGTGGATGCGTGCCACCTGCTCGCGTGGCACCGCGAACATCCCGAACGGGTAGCCGGCGCGCAGGTCGTCCTTGGTGGTGAGCGGGAACCGGCTCAGGTCCGCGAGGCTCCGGCAGTCCTCCGGACGCACCCCGTGCGCGTCGAACGAGCTGCGGTAGAACGGGACGTTGTCGTAGACATGCCGCAGCGTCCACCGCAGCCGGTCGAGCTGCAGCCGCTGCAGCTCTTCGCGGGAGGCGGTCTCGATCGGCTCGAGGTCCTCGCGGCGAGGGGTCAGGTCCTCCATGGCTGGTCCTTCCGGCGACTCGGCTGGTGGCCGGGCCGCAGACTAGGCGGGGTCGCGGGTGTGTGCCGGGGTCGCACCGCCGTACGCCCACGCCGCCAGCGCGTCCAGCTCGGCCAGGGGGTCGGGGCGCGCCAGGTCGCGCTGGGC
>JALYMZ010000075.1 GCA_030773435.1 Actinomycetota bacterium
GCACTTCGCGGGTGCAACCTACAACGAGCAGAACACCTCCGGTCGTCACGGCGGACGGGACGGGAGTGGTGTCGCACGCGGGCACGGTGCTGCTGGCCGAGCTGGCGGATCGGATCGGCCTGACCGCGGCGCTCAGTGAGGCCACCGACAGCCTTCGGTCGCGCCGGTCCGGCCACGATCCGGGGCGGGTGCTGGTTGATGTCGCGGTCGCGATCGCCGACGGCGCGAGGACGATCAGCGATGTGCAGGTGCTGGCCGATCAGCAGGGCCTGCACGGCCCGGCCGGGTCGGTCGCGTCGACCCCGACGATCTGGCGGGTGCTGGACGGCATCGACGAGCAGATGCTGTCGGGCATCCGGCGGGCGCGGGCCGTTGCGCGGGATCGGGCGTGGCTGGCCAGCGGTGAGCTGACCGGAGCCGAGCTGCCCGGCTCGCGCGCCGCCCGGCGGCTGCTCGATCAGGTGGTGATCGACTTGGACGCGACGTTGGTGACCGCGCACTCGGACAAGGAAGGCGCGAAGGGGAACTTCAAGGGCGGCTTCGGTTACCACCCGCTCGGGGCGTGGCTGGACAACACCGGCGAAGCGCTCGCCGCGGTGCTGCGGCCCGGTAACGCCGGCAGCAACACCGCCGCCGACCACCTGGTCGTGCTGGACGCCGCGCTGGCGCAGGTGCCGGACCGGTGGCGGGACAAGCCGATCCTCGTCCGGGCCGACGGCGCCGGCTACTCCCACGCCCTGATCAGCGCGCTGTCGGCTCAGGGGCTGGAGTTCTCGGTCGGCTACCCGGTCACCGACGCCGTCCGCTCGGCGATCCGCACCGTCCCGAAGGGGGCCTGGCAGGTCGCGAGCAACGCCGACGGCGACCTGCGGGAGCACGCCGATGTCGTCGACATCACCGGCCTGCTCGACCTGTCGCGCTGGACGGCCAGCTGTCCCGGGATGCGCGTCATCGTGCGCCGGGAGCTGCCGCACCCCGGGGCGACCTTGGACGCCTTCGAGGTCCGCGACGGCTTTCGCTACCAGGCCTTCACCACCAACACTCCTCGCGGGCAGATCGCGTTCCTGGAAGCTCGGCATCGGGCGCACGCCCGCGTCGAGGACCGCATCCGCACCGGCAAGGACACCGGCCTGGGACACCTGCCGTCCCGACACCAGAAGATCAACGCCGTCTGGGTCGAGCTCGCGCTGATCGCCGCGGACCTGCTCGCGCTGGCGCAGTCGATGCTGCTCGTCGACGCGCCCGAGTTGCACCGCGCCGAACCCAAGCCCCTGCGCTACCGGCTGCTGCACACAGCCGCCCGGATCACCCGCGGCCAGCGCAAAGTCTTCCTGCGGCTGGCTGAGCACTGGCCCTGGACACTTGCGCTCGCCAGGGCGTTCCGCACTCTGCGGCTCATCCCGCTCCCGGCCTGACCGGCCAGCACCACCACGACCCACCACCACCTGAAGATCACGGAGACACCGGACCCGCGCCGGCGTCCCAGCACGCCCGCGAACCAGCAAGATCAACCATTGTGGATGATCAAGCCTTGCCCGTCATCCTGAAAGACGGGGGCTAACCCCGGCGACGCCGCCAGGTGGCGCGACGTTGTCCGAGGACACGGTGCATCGAGGAGCCACCGTCGGGTCGGACGTCGGGATCGCGGGCCGTTCTCGGGTCAGTTCCCCCGCGAGGACAACCGCCAGTCCGCACGTCGCCGCCAGTGGGCTCCTCGCACGGCGAGGGACTGCTCCTGTCAGGCCACCAAGGGCAGGCTCGGCTCTTGCCGCTGCTGCTCGCCGCCGGAGCCGCGAGCGCGTCCCGCCTGTGGCGATCCCCCGTTCGCCGGTGAGCTCCACGTGGACCTCAAGGCCGTCTTCGCAGGCGCCATTGTCGTCGCGGCCATCCCCTGCCCGTGCTCCCCTTCTTCGGGCGCTCCTCCACGCAGCCGCTGACGGCGACCGGGGTGAGCGGCTGACCGGGGCTCCGGGGGCCGGTCAGGCGCTCGGCGCGCTGGTGGCGATCTCGACGACCACCTTTACGTCGTCCTCCTGCGGGTCGAGCGCCTCGACGGCCCGCTCGAGCGGCACGCGTCGGGTGATGAGTCGCTCGAGCCAGTCGTGGTCGGCGTCGAGCAGGGCTGCGGCAGCCGACTCGTAGTGGCCTCGGTTGGCGTTGACCGTCCCGACCACGACGTTGTTCTCCAGCACCAGTTCCGTGCCCAGGCCCGCGGCGTCGACGGCGACCCGACCGCCGGCGCCGACTCCGGTCAGGCACACGACGCCTGCGTTCGCGACGACGGACAGGGCGGCGAGCACGACCGGTGCGGCGCCCGTGCACTCGATGACCACGTCCGGGCTCAGGCCGACCTCGTCGGCCTTGCCCACGTGGTACTCCGCTCCCAGCGCCGAGACCAGCGCCGGCTTCGGGCCGTCCTCGGCCAGGTCGAGCACGTGGGTCTCGAGCCCGCGCTGCACCGCCAGCAGAGCTGCCAGCAGCCCGACCGGACCGGCCCCCGTCACGAGGGCCGTGCGCGGACGCCACTGGCCGCGGTCCCCGACCCGCTCGACCTGCTGCCAGGCCTTGGCGACGACGCTCGCGGGCTCGAGCAGCACGCCGGCGTCCCCGAGTGCGGGATCGACCAGGACCAGGTGCCCCGGGTCCTCACGCCACCGCTGCGCGCAGAAGCCGTCCAGGCGCACGATCCCGTGCTCGGTGTAGCGGCCGTTGCGGCAGAAGTCCCAGTCGCCCGCCGCGCAGGCCGGACAGGGCTCGGGATCGGGTCGGCGGACGATGCCGACCACGAGGTCGCCCTCCGCCAGACCGTCGGCGCCGCCTGCGTCCCGGACGCGACCCAGCGACTCGTGGCCCACGACCAGCCGCTCCCTGCCGGCCGGTGCCTCCCCGTAGACACCGCTGAGCAGTTCATGGTCGGTGCCGCAGATGCCGACGAGCAGGCCGTCGACGAGGACGGAGCCGAGCGCGGGGTCCGGTTCGGACACGTCCTCCACGAGGGGGTCGCCGGAGCCGGGACGGACGGTGAGGGCGCGCATGCAGCGCCGGTACCCCCTGGACCGCGGAGGACCCGTGGGGGCCCTCAACCAGCACCGGGCATCCCGGCGATCCCGAAAGCTCAGCCGGTGCGGCCGCGTCACCCCCTGCATTGAGGCAACCGCGCTGACCGGCTCGCGGAGCACGGCGTGATGCCGACAAGCCGTGTGGAGCAGCGCTCGGCATCGTCGAAGTGGGTGGAGGAGAGGCGTTCGAGTGCTGTGGCCGCGGGCATCGAGCGCCCGTGACCCAGGCTCCCGAGCAGGACCGCATCGACGAGCAGCCGAGCCGGCCCGGGGTCGGGTCTGACCCCGATCAGGACCCGGCGGTCGCGGAGCTCGACGTCGAGGAGGCCTTCAAGCACTCCATCGACGAGGGGCGTCGCCGGCTGTCGCGCCGCACGTGGCCGCTGCTGGCGACGGGCTTGCTCGGCGGCATCGATGTCGGCACTGGCGTGCTGGCCTTGCTGCTCGTGGAGCACGAGACCGGGAGTGTCCTGCTCGCCGGCCTGGCCTTCTCGATCGGCTTCATCGCGCTGAGCCTGGCTCGGAGCGAACTGTTCACCGAGGACTTCCTGGTCCCGGTGAGCACGGTCATCGCCCGGCAGGCGCGTCTGCGCATGTTGCTGCGGCTGTGGGCCGCGACGCTGCTGGCCAACCTCGTTGCCGGCTGGTGTTTCACCTGGTTGATTCTCAAGGGCTTCCCGCAGTTCGCAGAAACCGCCTTGAAGGCCGGTGGGTACTACGTCGAGCTCGGGCTGGGCGGTCGGGCGTTCGCGCTGGCGGTGATCGGCGGCGCGGTCATCACGCTGATGACGTGGATGCAGCACAGCACGGCATCCAGCGGCCTGAAGCTCGTCCCGGCGGTCACCGGCGCGTTTCTGCTTGGTGGCGCGCAGCTCAACCACGCCATCGTCAACTCGCTCTTGATCTTCAGCGCCCTGCACACCGGCCGGGCACCGTTCGGGTACGTGGACTGGCTGCAGACCGCGAGCCTGGCGGCCGCTGGCAACATGGTCGGTGGCCTGCTGCTGGTGACGCTGCTGAGGTTGTTCCAGGTGCCGCACACGGTCCGGCAGGAGCGCGACAACCCGGCGCTGGGCGTGGCGATCGGTGACAACCGCCGAACGTCGGCGCAGGGCCACGTCGAGCAAACCTAGGCGGCCCTGTGTTGCTGACGGCTTCGTGCGGGTTGAACCGCCCCGGGTCTGGTGGAGGCACTGAAGCCACGGAAAGGTGGAGCAGTGCCAGCACCGAAGAAGTACCCCGACGAGCTGCGTGAGCGGGCGATCCGCTTCGCCCTCGACCTGGTCGACGGTCCGGAGAAGTTGAGCGTCAACGCCGCGAGCAAGCGGGTCGGTGAGCAGCTCGGGATCGTCCCGGACTCACTGCGCAACTGGGTGCAGGAGGCCCGCATCGACGCCGGCGCTCGGCCCGGGCTGACCAGCGACGAGCAGGCCCGGTTGCGGGAGCTCGAGCGGGAGAACCGCGAGCTGCGCCGGGCCAACGCGATCCTGAGGAGCGCGTCGGCTTTCTTCGCGGCCGAGCTCGACCGGCCATCCCCGCGCTGATCACCAACATCGACAAGCACCGAGACCAGTTCGGAGTCGAGCCGATCTGCCGCGCCCTGTCCGAGGCGGGCGCGCAGATCGCTCCGAGCACCTACTACGCCGCGCGCACCCGCCCGCCGTCGGCGCGGCAGCTGCGGGACGAGCAGCTCAAGCCGCTCATCGCCAAGATCTTCGGCGACAACCTCGGGGTCTACGGCGTCCGCAAGGTCTATCGGCAGCTGCGGCGCGAGGGCCACCAGGTGCCGCGCTGCCAGGTCGAACGGCTCATGCGCGAGCTCGGCCTGTTCGGGGCGGTCCGCGGCAAGGTCAAGCGCACCACCATCCCGGCGACCGCGCGTCGGCCCGAGGACCTGGTCCAACGCCAGTTCCGGGCACCGGCACCCAACCGGCTCTGGGTCGCCGACCTGACCTACGTCGCGACCTGGTCCGGCTGGGTCTATGTCGCCTTCGTCATGGACGTCTACAGCCGACGCATCGTCGGCTGGCGCTGCTCCACCTCCCTGCGGACTGACCTGGCCGCCGACGCCCTGGAGCAAGGCCTGTGGCAACGCCAGCGGGACGGCCACGAGGTCCGCGGCCTGGTCCATCACAGCGACCGGGGCGTGCAGTACCTGTCGGTGCGCTACACCGACCGACTCGACGCCGCCGGCGCCCTGCGGTCGGTCGGCAGCAAGGGCGACTCCTACGCCGCCGCCGAGTCCCTCATCGGGCTCTACAAGACCGAGCTCATCCGCCGCCACGGGCCTTGGAAGGGCCTGGACGACGTCGAGCTCGCCACCCTGGAGTACGTCGACTGGTTCAACCACCGCCGCCTGCACAGCGCCTGCGGCGACATACCACCCGTCGAATTCGAGGACCAGCACTACCGTTCGATCGCCGCCCTCATCCCCGAGGTCCCGGCACAACCAAGCCTCCACTGAACTTGGGGCGGTTCAGGTCAGTTGGCGCGGTAGACGGTCGCGCTGACCGCGACGTAGTGGGCCGCGAACGCCGCGATGGTCAGCGCGTGGAACAGCTCGTGAAAACCGAACCAGTGCGGCCAGGGATCCGGGCGGCGCCGGACGTAGATGACAGCGCCGGTCAGGTAGCACACCCCACCAAGCACGATCATGACCAGGACCAAGGGTCCGCCGGAGCGCAGCAGCGCGGGCAGCACGGCCAGCGCGACGCAGCCCAACACCGCGTACAGAGCCGGGAACAGCCACCTCGGCCGCCGGGTCAGCGTGATGCGGGCGATCACGCCGACGGCGGCGCCGACCCACACCGTCCCGAACACCACCCAGCGAGCGGGCCCGTGCAGCAGCAGAACGCTCAGCGGCGTGTAGGTCCCGGCGATCAGCACGAAGATCATTGAGTGGTCCAGGCGCTGCATCCTGGCCCGGGCCGGTGGGGTCCAGCTGCCCCGGTGATAGGCCGCGGAGGTCGCGAACAGCAGCGACACAGCAGCGGCGTAGACACTGGCGACCGTCACCCCCCGCGCCCCCTGCGCCAAGACGATGAGTGCGGTGCCGGTGACCAGCGACACTCCGAACGCCCCCTCGTGCAGGACCCCCCGCAGCCGCGGCTTCACCGCGGCCACCAGGTGCCCCGCGGCCTGCTCGCCCGGCACAACCGACCCGTGCATCGTCGCCTCCATCGCCTCCATCGCGTCTGACGCTTCCCTCGCCGCCCGGGCCAAGTCAGCGCGGCTGACCGGATCCGGCCGCGCACGCGCCGGTCGCGGCGCCCCACGAACGCCAGCGGCCCTGACCAACCGGCCGCTACGGCGGGGTAGACCCCTCGACCAGCCGTGACGCCGGGGCGGCCCGGCTGCCTGGACG